>JAITJA010000068.1 GCA_031279175.1 Odoribacteraceae bacterium | reverse complement strand
TGGAGAAACGTTTCAAGAGACCGGTGATCCTTACCGATTACCCCGCCGAGATCAAGGCTTTCTACATGAAGCAGAACCCCGACGGGAAGACCGTCGCCGCGATGGACGTGCTCTTCCCGCAAATCGGGGAGATCATCGGCGGTTCGCAACGGGAGGAGAACCTCGATAAGCTGACCCGCCGGATGAATGAAACGGGGATTCCCGTGGAGAGCATGTCCTGGTATCTTGACTCGCGCCGCTTCGGTTCTGCCGTGCACAGCGGCTTCGGGTTAGGGTTCGAACGCCTGCTGCTCTTCGTGACCGGCATGGGGAATATACGCGACGTGATCCCCTTCCCGCGCACGCCCAAGAATGCCGAATTTTAAATCTCACGAACGTGCTCAAGCAATCGCTACAACAGAAATTAGGATTACGGATCAACCCGCTACAAATACAGCTCGTCAAGCTGCTGGAATTACCCACGTACCAGCTCGAACAGCGGGTAAAGGAGGAGCTGGAGGCCAATCCCCTGCTGGAAGAGGGCGAGGAACAGGTGACCGAGGAACTCGACGCGCGAGAGGAACAGGAGGAGAATGACGAGAAAACAGACGACGACGAGTTCTCGCTGGAAGATTATATCAACGATGACGACGAGATCCCCGGCTATCGCCTCTCTACCTCGAACACGTCGAAGGATGACTCCCCGCGCGACTTCGTCCTGCCGGGCGATACCTCCTTCCGGGAGAAATTACTGGCGCAACTCGGCGTGCAACACCTCGAGGAGGAGGAACGGGAACTGGCCGAGTATCTCATCGGGGATATCGACGACGACGGCTACCTGAGACGCTCTGTCGAGAATATCGTCGACGATATCGCGTTCGCCTCCGAAACCGTCCTCCCCGGGGAGAAAGTCCTGGACATGTTGCGCGTCATCCAACAATTCGACCCGCCCGGGGTCGGGGCCAGGGACCTGAGGGAGTGCCTCGTGTTGCAATTAAAACGGAAGCTCGACACGGATCCCGCGCCCGTGACGCGGCACGCCCTGGCTTTGCTCGAGGGATGCTTCGAGGACTTTTCCAGAAAACGATACGAGAGGATCGCCCGACGATTGCACCTGACAGAAGCCGAGCTGAAGGAGGCTATCGAGGAGATCAAGAAGCTTAACCCGAAGCCAGGAGAAGGAAATTCTGACTCGACACGCGCCGCTTCCGAGAAGATTATCCCCGATTTTAACCTGGATATCGTCGACGGCGAATTGCAACTGACCCTGAACGCCGGGGATGTTCCTACCTTGCGAATCAATAGGTCGTACCTCGAACTGCTGGAGAAGTACCGCAACGGTTACCCGGAACAGCAGCAAAAGGAAGCCGCCGCGTTTGTGAAGTACAAGCTCTCTGCCGCGCGGTCGTTTATCGAGGCCGTCGAACAACGAAATCATACCCTCATGGCAACGATGACGGCTATCGTGCAATTCCAGAAAGCTTTCTTCCTCACCGGGGAGGAGAACCGGCTACGCCCAATGATCCTCAAGGATATCTCTAAACTCACGGGGCTGGATATCTCGACCGTTTCGCGCGTGTCTAACTCCAAGCACGTGCAGACATGGTTCGGCATTTATTCCCTGAAGCAGTTTTTCTCCGGGAGCATGACGACTTCCTCGGGCGAGGAGATCCGTACCGGGGAGGTCAAGAATGCCATGATGGATTTGCTCGATAACGAGGATAAACGAAAGCCTCTCACCGATGACGAGATCGGCGAGCTGCTTAACGCCCGCGGGTATCCTATCGCCCGACGCACGATCGCCAAGTATCGCCAACTTCTTGATATCCCCGTCGCTCGCCTCCGTCGCGAGGTCTGATGCTCCCCGCGCGGGCGTCTCCCCGATTTTATAATCTCCCGTTTAAGGGTCGATCATGTTCGATATTTGTCGCGTTATAATTTCCGGATAATCATCAGCCCGTGCCGAAGGGGGAGTAGAATGTTCTCCACGTCTTCATCGCGTTGTACCTCGTCGTTAAAGGCCCGGAGGGCGCGGGTACGGGGATCGGCCGCGTCGGAATCCAGCACTTTCCCGTCCCACAAGACATCGTCGGCGATGATCAGCCCGCCGCGGCGCGTCTTCTCCTTCGCGAGGCGGTAATAGGTGGGGTAGTGCCGCTTGTCGGCATCGATAAAGACGAGGTCGAACTCCTCCTGTAACGTGGGGATCACGCGCGCCGCGTCGCCAAGGTGAAAGATAACGCGGCGAGAGAGGCCGGCCCGCTCGATATATTCTCGCGCGATATCCTCGACCTCGTCGTTATTATCGATGGTGTGCAGGAGACCGTCGTCGGTCATTCCCGATGCCAGCGCGATGGCGGAGTAGCCGGTGAAAGTACCGATCTCGAGCACCCTTCGCGCTGTAACCAGTCGACATAGCAGGCGGAGGAAGTTGGCTTGCATCCACCCGGCGGTCATGCGCGGGTAGGGCGACCGGGCGCGCGTGTGGCGGTACAGGTCGGCGAGGAGGTCGCTCTCCGGCGTGCCGTGCTCGAGGATGTATCGATCGAGATCCTTGTTCATGTGCTTAGCGATAGACGAGCACGGATTGCTTCTCGACGTCAAAGATCTCCCTGGCCACGCGGGTGAGCGTTTCCGGGGTGACCGCGTTGATCTGGACGTATGCCTCCTCGAGGGTGTCGACCTTGTCGTAGACGAGGAAACTCTTCCCGTTGGCGAGCATCATGTTCTCCCCGTTTTCCGACGAGATGGTGATTTGCCCGATGAGCTGGGCGCGGGCGCGCTTGAGTTGTAGCGGTCCGACGGGCTGGTCGCGCAGGCGTTGCAGCTCCTTCATGCAGAGGTCTATGCAGCGCTTGACATTCCCCTTGTCGCATCCGAAATAGATGAGGCAGCACCCGGTGTCGGAGTAGGGGGTATAAGAGGCCTCGATGTTGTAGGCCAGCCCGTGGCGTTCGCGTATGTTGAGGTTGAGGCGGGAGTTCATGCCCATTCCCCCGAGGATGTTGGCGAGCAGTGATAGCGCGACGCGCTCCTCGCGGTTGTGGTCGTAGGCGATATTCCCGATCACGCAATGTCCCTGGTGGGTAGTCTTCTCGACGCTTCGCCGGCGCGGGGTATAAATTCCCGGCGCGACCCGTCCGGTGTCGGGCGTTCCCGGCGGGTAGTGGGCGAAGTGGCGCTCGACGACGCGGAGTAATTTCTCGAAGGGGATGTCGCCGACGGAGCTGATAACCATGCGCGCGGGGTGGTAGTTGCGGGCGATGAAGCGCGCGATGGCCTCGCTGTCGAGTTGGCGGACGGACTCCGCGCTGCCGAGGATGTTGCGGGCGATGGGGTGTCCCTCGTAGAGCATTTCGTCGAAGTCGTCGAAGATAAGCTCGGCGGGGTTATCCTTGTAGGAGTTGATCTCGTCGATGATGACCTCCTTTTCTTTTTCCATTTCCCGGCGGGGGAAGGTAGAGTGGAAGAGGATGTCGGCAAACAGCTCGAGCGCGCGCTCGTAATGGACGGGCATGAAGGTGGCGTGCACGCAGGTCTCCTCCTTGGTAGTATACGCGTTGAGTTCGCCCCCGACATCCTCCATGCGGCTCAGGATGTGGTAGGCTTTTCTTTTTTTCGTTCCCTTGAAGATGAGGTGCTCGATGAAGTGGGCGATTCCCGTTTCCTCCTCCCTCTCGTCCCGGCTCCCGGCGTTGACGAGCAGGCCGCAGTAGGCCGCTTTCCCGGGGACGCGGTGGTGTATAAGCCTTAGGCCGTTATGCAGGATGGCTGTTTGGTACATTTTTCCTCCCCGGCGGGGTTAGTCGATGGAGACTTTTCCTCCCGTGACGTTGAGCGATACCTGGCTATTGAACTGCTTGTCGCCGATGAAACCGCTTTCGATGAATACTTTCCTGTTCATGGTCGGTTTCGTCTCCAGGGCGAAGTGCGCGGGTAGGGCTATTTTGATATTATCGTGCTTGAGGTTCATGTTGAATCCCCCTCCCGGTCGGAAGTGCAGGGCGATATTCGTGTTGGTGGCGGCGATGTCGACGGAGGAGAAGAAGTGGTTGATGGAACGGACGACGAGGCGGCTCGAGCGGAGGTCGCCGCGGAACGATTCGGAGACATCTTGTATCTCGCACTTCGCGCCCGCCGCGGCGAGGTTGATCTCGTCGACGGAGTTGACGTTGAGCGTTCCCCCGGCGCATTTCGCGATGATCTCTTCCGCCTTTCCCACGTCGATTTTGCTTCCATCACTATTGAGCTTCAAGCGGCTTCCGGAGATGATCTTGACCGTTGCCGACTGGAAGTCGCCGGTGAAGCGGTTGACATCTTGTACCTCGAAGAGGCCGTCCGTCAGTTTGGCGGTAAAGTCTCCTTCTATTTGCCTTGCCTTGAAGTCGCCGGTGACAACCTCGACGTTGAGGTCACCGGTGAAATTCCCGATGATGACGCTGCCGTCTTTATTTGCCACGCTGAGTTTCTTTCCCTTGGGGATCTTGACGCGGTAGTCGACGTAGACCGACACGCCGCAGAAGAGCTTCTTGAAGGTGAGGTTTTTCTCGAGGACGGAGCTAACGTGCAGGATAGTCGGGCGCTCGATGGCGTCTATTTTCAGGTATTCCATGATCTCGTCTACTTTCTCCCCGGACTTTGCTTTTATCCTGACCTCTGCCTTGATCTCGAAGAGGTCGCCTCCTTGCCGGACGTCCACGTTTCCCAGGCGGTTGAGGATGGTAAGTTCTTGAAAACGGTCTGCCGGGTAGCTCCAGGCAAACTCTTGCACGCGTTCTTGCGCGTTGAGTCGGATGACGCTCGATAGCATAATGAGCAAGAAGGTTGTTCTCATGTGTTTTCTGTTTTAGTTTAACTCTTCCATTTGCTTGTAGCGCGCGGCGAGGTAAGCGAGCATCTTGCTAAATGTCTCCATTGCTTGCCGCGTCTGCGAATGTATCTCTTTTTTCTGTAATCTCAGGATGAATTGCCCGTACAGGGCTTGCAGGGACAACTCGACATCGGTGATCTCCGCCGGGGAGGCGCTTTTTTGGCGGAAAATGGACAGGTCAGGGGCCGCGTCCGCGTAGAGTTGGCGGTAGCGCGCGTCCCCCTCCTGGTAGAGGAGGTAGAGGTGCAGCTCCAGGAGCTCGTTGAGCGCGTTCTTCACGATTTGCAGGTGTCCTCTCTCCGTGACTTCCTCGTTCCGCGCCATCTCGATCAGGTTATCGTACCACGCCAGCAGCTCGGCACGGAGAGGGCCGTCGACGCTGGAAGGCAAGACGACGTGCTGCTCCACTTGCCGGATATCCATCCGGAAGGCGCGCAGCATATCCTCTACCTGCCACATGTAGAGGATATATTCGGCCAGGTTTTCCTTTCGTTTTTCTCTCGCGATAAACATCTTTTTCTCGTTTTATTCTTCGTCTTTTAGCCGGTCGATCAGTCGCCGGTCGCGTTTAGTTGGTCGCCCGACGCCCCGGTCGCGTTGCTCGTAACGCGTACTCGCGGTTTTCAGGATCTCCAGTCGTTCCGGCGGGGTAGTCTCCTCCGCGTAATTCGCGGCGAGCTGGGCCGACACGCGCTTGTCAATTACTTGTTTCACGAGGTATTCCCGCGCGATGGGAGGGAAGCGGACGCTTATTGTCTCCCCCGCCTTGATCTCCCGCGATGCTTTAACGCGAGTCTCCCCGATCGAGACGCGCCCCTTGCCGCAGGCTTCCGTCGCCAACGAACGGGTCTTGAAGACCCGCACCGCCCATAACCATTTATCTACCCGGGTTTTTTCCATCTCCTCGTGTTTACAGGCTCACGACGCGTTTTCTCCCGTCGCGAATCCCTTGTTGTTGTACAGGCTCATTGTTTTTTCCGCTCCCGCGAAGATGAAGGAGGTAATTACCTGCTCGCAGAGCGATTGCGCGGCGGGGAGGAGGGCCTCTTCCTCCGGCGACCACGGGCCGAGGACGTAATCTGCTTGCTCGCCGCGCCGGAAGTCGTTGCCGATACCGACGCGCAGGCGCGCGTACTGTCGTGTCCCGAGCCACTCGTTGATGCTTTTCAGGCCGTTGTGCCCGCCGTCGCTCCCGTTTGCCCGCAAGCGCACCGCGCCGAAGGGCAGCGCGATGTCGTCGCCGATGACCAACAGGCCGGGCAGCGGCACTTTTTCTTTCTCCATCCAGTAATTCACGGCCCGCCCGCTGTTGTTCATGAAAGTGCCCGGCTTTAACAACACCAGCTGTCGCCCCTTGAGCCTCACTCCTGCCACGGCGCCGTGACGCTTTTCTTCAAAAACAGCATTGGACGCCTTAGCGAAGGCGTCCAATACTTTAAATCCGATGTTATGCCGCGTGTCCCGGTACTCGGGGCCGATGTTTCCCAGGCCCGTGATGAGGTACTTTATCTTCTCCACGATACAACGAGCGCGCTACTTTTCTTGTTGCTGTTGCGCCGCGGCCCTCGCGGCCCTTGTCAGTTTTACTTGCACGATAACCACGTTCTTCGCGTTCAAGATCTCGATATTCTCGAAACACGCGTCCTTCACCTTGATAGACTTGCCCACGCCGAGCTTCTCGACGTTAAACAGCAGCTCGTCCGGCATATCTTTCATGAAGGACTTGACTTTTAGCTTGCGCATGGTTATGTTCAGTTTACCGCCGGCTTGTACGCCCTCGGCGAAGCCTTCCGTTCTCACCGGCACTTCCAGCACGAGCGGCTTGTCCTCGAACGTCTGGTAGAAGTCGATGTGCAACGGCTTGTCGGAAACCGGGTGGAATTGAATGTCCTGCATGATGGCGTCGTAGGACTTCTCCCCGAGGTGCAGCTTGACCAGGTAGACGTGGGGCGTGTAGAGTAAATCCTTTAGTTCCCGTTCTACCACTGAAAAGTGCACGTTCTCGCCGCCACCGTACAGCACGCAGGGTACTTTCCCGTCCACGCGTAACGCCTTCGTTGATTTCTTACCAACATTTTCTCTAATCTCTCCTTTTAATTCAAAAACTTTCATGTTACATTACATTGTGTGCTACTCAAACGCGGCCTTCTATCCCCGGGGTTTCAGGCCATGCCCGCGTTCCCATTACACGATTGTCAATATCCCCGTGAAAACGTGCCGCGAAGTTATAAAAATTTTCTCGTGAATGCCCCACGGGCGCGGGGGAGCGCGAACGCGGGGAAGAAGAAAAAACGGGGCCCGGGAAAAGGGGGACGCGACGCCTCGAAACCCCCGTTTTTCCCCGGAAATCACGCTTCCGCGAGCCTCGCGGTGCCATCCGCGGCGGCCGCGGAAGTAGCAATAAAAGCCGTTCATGCGGCAGCAACGGACAATATTCTAAATGAAAAACAGAATGTTCCGGGAAATCCCCGGACCCGGGAGCGCGGCACGC
>JAITJA010000060.1 GCA_031279175.1 Odoribacteraceae bacterium | reverse complement strand
CTGAGTTACATTGCTTGTTAACTGAGTTACATTGCTTGTTAACTGAGTTACATTGCTTGTTAACTGAGTTACATTGCTTGTTAACTGAGTTACATTGCTTGTTAACTGAGTTACATTGCTTGTTAACTGAGTTACATGCCTTGTTAACCGGGTTAGATAGCTTGTTAAAAGCGTCGCGGCCCGCGAAATTCTTCATCTCGCGGGCCGCGTCATTCCTGTTGTTGGTGTTACCTTTCCCCCTCGCGTAGATTTCCGGCCCCGTTCATCGTTTCCATCGTTTATGCGACCACAGCCAGCCGGTGGGGCTTTCCGTGATATTTTGTTCGAGCAGCTGGAGGTAAGTTGTCGTGATTTCCAGTGGATTTGTCCGCGTGGGGTCGCCACAGATTTCCTTGCAGGTAAAGCGATACTTGCCCCGGGCAGTCTTGACGACGTGCAGGTAAACGACGGCAGAACCGGTCGCGCGGGCAAGTTTCTCGATGCCCGGGAGGACGCTCGTTTCCTGGTGCAGGAATGTGAAGCGGGTAGTACCTGTCACGATCCTCGGGCACTGGTCGGCGAGGAAAAGGTACACGGAAGGTATCCCCCGGTTCGAGATCAGGTGTCGCGCGATAGCGTTGCGCGGGATCATCGTCATCCCGAAGCGCGAGCGGATCTCGAGGAACAGGCGGTCTAGACCACGGGCGGTGAGCGGCTTGTAGACCGTGTTGACGCGCGCGGTCAGGAAAAAAGGGAGAGCGTTAAGCAGTTCCCAGTTCCCGCAATGGCCCATGCTCGCGATCACGTGTCGTCCCTCCTTGAGGTGCCGCTCGATGAGGTGAGCGTTCTCGAGTTCGATCTTCTCGCGTTGTTTACTGGCGCTAATGGAGAGAGACTTGATGACCTCCGCGAAGCTGTCGCACGACGCGCGGTAGAAGCCCCGGGCGATGGCGGCGATCTCGTTGTAGCGCTTGTCGGGGAAGGAACGGGCGAGGTTCTGGATCACGACGCTCTTCCGGTAGGAGAACACGCGGTAGACGAGCAGGTATATCACCCCGGCAAACTTGTATAACAGGCCCATCGGTAGCAGGCTCGCCGCGTAAAAGAGGAGGCGGAAGAGGGGGTACAAGTTGAATCGTTTCATCGTTTTTCCTGTTTGTCGCGGTACTCGCGGTATCGCGGGCCATGTATTTGCCTTGTTTGTTTCATTGTATTTTTATTTCGTGGTTCTCGCGCCGCTCGCGGTGAATACCTCGCGTTTATTCGGCCCGTAATATTAGGCAAAAGAATGACGCAGGACAAGAGGCGCGCGGGCGCGGATTCTTGCCTGGTTATCATCGTTCCCGGCGCGCGCGACGTGCAAGGCGTGGAGGGCGCGTGGCGCGTGTTTTCCCGTTTCTCTTGCCGTGGAGTAGGTTTTATGCCTTATATTTGTCGCGAAGAGTTCACGAGATGGGTACATTATATTTAATTCCAAATTTACTTGGTGATAGCGGGTTGCATGGAGCGATCCCGGTAGGCGTGCAGGAGATTATCCGCGGTATAAAGGTGTTTGCCGTCGAGGAGGCGCGTAATGCCCGCCGCTACCTGAAACAAATAGACAAGCGCGTGGTTATCGATCAGCTGGAATTTCTCGAGCTTGACGAGCACTCGAGCAGGATGCAAGTAGCCTCGTGCTTAACGCGTCTCGAGCGGGAAGACGTCGGGATTATCTCCGGCGCCGGTTGTCCCGGGATCGCCGACCCGGGAGCGGAGCTGGTGGCGCTGGCTCACGCGTCCGGTTACCGCGTGTCTCCGTTAGTCGGCCCGTCCTCTATCTTGCTCGCGTTGATCGCCTCCGGTTGTAACGGCCAGCGGTTTTCATTCAACGGTTACCTTCCCGTCCGGCGTGACGAACGCGTCAAGGCGCTGCGGGCGTACGAGCGCGAGTCGGCTGCAGAATGTCGTACACAGTTGTTTATCGAGACGCCCTACCGTAACGCGGTGTTGCTGGCGGACATGCTGGAGACGTTGTCGGCGTCGACACTGCTGTCGATCGCGAGCGATATCTCGCTGCCGGGGGAGTTTATTCGTTCGCTGCCGGTGGGGGAGTGGAGGCTGGCAAGGCCTAGTTTAGAGAAGCGTCCGACGGTATTTACTTTTCTCGCGCGACGATGATGGAGGTGACGATACTCGGTAGCGGGACGTCGCGGGGCGTGCCGGAGATTGCTTGCGATTGCGCGGTTTGTCGCTCGACGGACCCGCGAGACAAGCGTTCGCGGAGCTCGGTGATGTTGACGGTGGGGGAGAGGCGTTTGGTGATCGATGCCGGCCCGGATTTCCGGGAGCAGATGTTGCGGGCAGGGGTGAGACGGCTGCGCGCGTTGTTGCTTACTCACGCGCACAAGGATCACGTCGGGGGGATCGATGACTCGCGGGCTTTTAACAAGGTGGAGGTGTATTGTGACGCGCTGACGGCGAAGGCTATTCGCAAGGATTATGATTACTCGTTCGCGCCGGGGAAGTACCCGGGGCTGCCGGACTTGCAGTTGCGCGTGGTGGGGGAGAGCGCGTTTTATATCGACGAGATCAAGGTGGAGGCGATACGGGTGCTGCATCACCGGCTGCCTGTCATGGCGTACCGGGTGGGTAAATTCGCTTACGTGACGGACGCTAACTGTATCCCGGCGGCGAGCATGAGGCGGCTGGAAGGGGTCGAGTTCCTGGTGATCGGCGCGCCCCGTCGGGCGAGGCATCTTTCCCATTTTTCGCTGGACGAGGCGCTGGAGGTGATCGACATGCTGGGGGTGAAGACGGCTTTTATCACGCATGTTAGCCACGAGATGGGGTTATTCGCTGACGTCGAGCGCTCGCTACCGGCAGGCGTTTGCCTGGCCGTTGACGGGTTGTCGTTTCAGGTGCCCGGGTAAAAAATACGGTCTCGCGCCCCGTTCGTTCGCGGAAAATTCCTACATTTGTCAGCCGAGAAATTAAAGTTATCTAATGGAACATAACGGAGAAAAGATTATTAAAATCAATATCGAAGAGGAGATGAAGTCCTCGTATATCGATTATTCAATGTCGGTGATCGTGTCGCGCGCGTTGCCGGATGTACGGGACGGGCTTAAACCGGTTCACCGCCGGGTGTTGTACGGGATGAGCAAGTTGTCTTTGACCTCGAACAAGCCTTACAAGAAATCAGCGAGGATAGTCGGCGAGGTGCTGGGTAAGTATCACCCGCACGGTGATTCCTCGGTCTACATGGCAATGGTGCGGATGGCCCAGGAGTGGTCGCTGCGTTACCGGCTGGTTGATGGCCAGGGGAATTACGGTTCGGTGGACGGTGATAGCCCGGCAGCAATGCGGTACACGGAAGCCCGGTTGATGAAGATTGCCGAGGATTGCCTGGTGGACATGGACAAGGAGACGGTGGACATGATGGATAATTTCGACGGTGAACACAAGGAGCCAAGCGTTTTGCCGACGCGCGTTCCGCTGTTGCTGGTGAACGGCGCGTCGGGTATCGCGGTTGGAATGGCCACGAACATGCCCCCGCATAATATTGGTGACACGATCGACGCGATTTGCGCGTATATCGATGACCCGGGGGTGGATATCGAGGAGTTGATCCGCCTGATTAAAGCCCCGGATTTTCCTACCGGCGGCTCGATTCACGGGTATAGTGGGGTGCGCGAGGCGTATCGCACGGGGCGTGGCCGGATATTGATCCGCTCGAAAAGCACGGTGGAGGTCACGCCGCAAGGCCGCGAACGGATCGTGGTGAGCGAGATACCTTACATGGTGAACAAGGCAGAGCTGATCACGAAGATCGCCGACCTGGTGAATGATAAGAAGATCGAGGGGATCTCGAACGTGAATGACGAGTCGGACCGCGAGGGGACGCGTATCGTGATCGACGTGAAGAAGGACGCTATCGCGAACGTGGTGTGGAACACGCTGCTGAGACACACGTCGCTGCAAACTTCTTTCGGGGTGAATAATATCGCGCTGGTGGGAGGACGCCCGCGGCTGCTGAACCTGAAGGATCTGGTGCGGCTCTTCGTGGAACACCGGGAGGAAGTGGTTACCCGACGCGCTCGCTTCGAGCTGAAACAAGCCGAGGAGGAGATCCACAAGCTGGAAGGGCTGATCATCGCGAGCGATCATATCGACGAGGTGATCCGCCTGATACGCGCGTCTAAAACACCTAATGACGCGAAGGTCGCCCTGATGGAACGCTTCTCGCTGACGGAAATCCAGGCAAAGGCTATCGTGGATATGACGCTGGGCAAGCTGACGGGGCTGGAACAGGATAAGTTGCGGACAAAGTACGAGGAGATCTCGAAGTTGATACAGTACCTGAAGGAGGTACTGGAGAACGTGGAGCTGAGGATGCGCGTTATTAAGGATGAGCTGCTGCAGGTGAAGAACGCGTATAATGACGAACGTCGCACGGAGATTGTTTATAGTTCCGAGGAGTTTAACCCGGAGGATTTCTACGCGGACGAGGAGATGGTGATCACGATCTCGCACATGGGGTATATTAAACGAACCCCCCTGTCTGAATATAAGGTGCAGAACCGGGGCGGCGTGGGGTCAAAGGGATCAGCTATACGGGAAGAGGATTTCCTGGAGCACATGATCATGGCAACAATGCATAACACGATGCTTTTCTTCACGGAAAAAGGGAGGTGCTTCTGGCTGAAGGTGTGGGAAATCCCGGAGGGGACGAAGCAGGCTAAAGGACGGGCTATCCAGAATTTGCTGAATATCGAGCAGGAGGATAAGGTGAAGGCTTATATCAATATTCTCGACCTGAAGGATTACGATTATATTAATAATAATTATATCGTGCTCTGCACGAGGCAAGGGATCGTGAAGAAAACGACACTCGAGGCCTATTCCAGGCCACGGGTGAACGGGGTGAACGCGATCACGATTAAGGAGGGCGACCAGCTGCTCGACGCTAAATTGACGGACGGTACGGATGACATGGTGATCGCTGTCCGCTCGGGGAAAGCGATTCGCTTCCCGGAGAGTAAGGTGCGGCCGATGGGTAGGACCGCCTCCGGCGTGCGGGGCGTCACGCTGGGACATGACCGGGACGCCGTCGTGGGCATGATCTGTATCAAACCCGGCAAGGCGGACGTGCTGGTGGTCTCCGAGAACGGGTACGGTAAACGATCGAGCATAGAGGATTACCGTATCACGAACCGGGGAGGTAAAGGGGTGATCACGATTAATGTCACCGAGAAGACAGGGGAGCTGATCTCGCTGATCGACGTGACGGATGATGATAATTTGATGATCATTAATAAATCCGGGCTAACTATCCGGTTGGATGTCGCCGCGCTGCGCGTGCAAGGACGCGCCACGCAAGGCGTTAGGTTGATTAACCTGAGAAATGATGACGCGATCGCGGCCGTGGCCAAGGTATCCGCCTCGAAGGAGGAGGAGGAGGAGGAAGAAATGACAAATGGTGACACTTGAAATATCTTCACGCTATGAGACGTTACTTGCTTGTTTTAACCGTGTTTCTGTTCTGTTCCCTCCTCGCCAGGGCGCAGAAAGGGGGAATCACGACCGCCGCTAGTTATTTTACACAAGGGAAACTGGATAAGGCGAAGGAGATCGTCGACGCGATAGTTAAGGACGAGGACGGCGCGAATATGATTAAGGCGCAGTTCCTGAGAGGGCAAGTCTACCAGGCAATCTTCGAAAGCCAGAACGCGGATTACAAGAAGTTGTCTTCTAACCCGCTGGACGTGGCGTGGAAGGCTTTCAAGGAGGTTATCAGGCTGGATAGACGAAGACGGTTCGAGAAGGAGTTGAGGACGCAGTTCTATAACTTGCTTATCGATTTCATGAATCAAGGGGACGCGCATTTCCGTAATCGTAACCCCAAAGAGGCCCTGGAGTATTTTAAATGGGCGCTGGAGATTAATCAATCCCCGTACGGAACAAATAAGGTGGATACGATGGTGATATATAACGCCGCCGTGTCCGCGCAACAAGCAGGCATGTGGACGGAAGCCGTGACTTATTATAAACAAGCCCTGGAATTGAATTATAAGCCACTACGCACGTATTCTATGTTGGCCAAGATCTTGCTGGAGCAGGGGAGAAGTAACGAGGAGATAAACGAAGGCGAGAAGATGGAGAAAGAAGGGGTCGCTTACTTGTTGGAAGGATACCGGAAGTTTCCCGGGGATCAGTACTTGCTGGTGGAGTTGGTCAATTATTACCTTTACGCGAACGAACTTGATTCCGTGTTGCTTTATATAGAGAAGGCTATCGAGTTGAACCCGGGTAATGCCGAGTATTACCGGGTGGAAGGTACCGTGTACGAGCAACTGGGAAATGACGAGATGGCCGAGAGCAGGTACCTGAAAGCACTGGAACTGGATTCAACCGATTTTATCTCCCAGTATAACATGGGGAATATTCGCTTGAACCGGGTGATTAAGGAGCATGAGGCCCTTCTCGCCTTGAATGATCTTATCACGTATAACATGAAGATCGGAGAGGTGATGGCTCAATACGAGGCTGTTATCCCGCTGTTCGAAAGGGCCCTGGAGTTGAAACCAAACGATCGGAATACTTGTTCCACGTTGAGTCAACTCTATTTCCGCTTGCGTAATAAACCGAACTCGAGTTATCTCTACAAGTATGAACAGATGCAACAAATATTAGAGAATTAGTATATGAATAATCAGTAGTTTTAAACCCTAAATTAATACTTGAAAAGTATGAGGACTTTATCTTTTATCACGGTATTGCTATTCTGCGCTAACCTGGTCGCTCACGCGCAGAAAGGTAAGGTGACAACGGCAGAGAGCTTGTTGTTGCAACGGAAGTTTGAAAAAGCGAAGGAGGTTATTGACGAAGCAATTAAACACGAGAATTGCATCAATTACGCCAAGGCCCACATCGTAAGAGGAAAAATCTACCAGGGGATTTTTGAACAAGACTCGATTCTCCGGGAACAGTTTCCCGATTTGTTGGATGTCGCCTGGGATGAATACCAGTCCGCTATCAAACTTGACGATAAGAATAGACTGGAGAAGGAGTTGAGA
>JAITJA010000081.1 GCA_031279175.1 Odoribacteraceae bacterium | reverse complement strand
ATTCCCGGCGGCGAGCATGTTTCCCGCTCTCCCGGTCACCCGGTAGGTGACGGGCGCCGGGCATTACAGGGACTTGAATAACCATCGGGTGAATGGCATGGGGAGTTCGCGGGGGGAGGGGGTGTGGTGGGGGGTGGTGGCGCGTGATATTCACTCGCGCGGCGCGTTGTCTGGCGAGAAATAGAGATCCCACACCTCCTCGAGTCTCCTGGCGATGTGATAGGCCAGCAGCGGGGGGACGGCGTTTCCGATCACCTTGTAGGCAGCCGAGGGGCTCAACAAGAACTGTCGCGCGCGGTTGGGGCGCGGGATGACGAAAGGAAAATCGGGCGGGAAAGTCTGGACAAGGGCGCACTCGCGTGGCGTCAGTCGCCTCTCGACCATCCCGCGCGCCAGTTCGTCTGTCATTCGCCCGCCGTGTTCCGCGGAGAGTCGCCGGAACTCGATATTCCCGTGATGTTCCGAGCGGATAGTCGGTCCGACGCCGTCCATGTTGATCTCCTTTTGTCCCTGGCAATGCGCGCCCATGTACTTTGCCCGCGAGTAAAAGCGTTGCGAGAGATCCGTCGTTTGCCCCGGCTCGTCCAGCGTCGCGAATAGCTCCTTCAACGCGACGGGCTTCTTCAGGTTCGCGCCGGTTGTCGAGTAAGCGTGCGTGGGTCTCGGGTACGGGTCGTACATTTCCGGGATTGTCTCCTCCTGCAATGCCTCTCTTGCCCTCGCGTTCAGCGCCGCCGCCCGGACGCCGATAAAGATGACGCGTTCTCGCGACTGAGGCACGCCGTAATTCGCGGCCTGTAGCACGCGCGGTGGCAAGACGATATACCCGCCGCCGTCCGCCGAGGAGAAATCTTGCTGGATCACCTCCTTCACGTCCGACAGGTTGACCAGCCCCCGCACGTTCTCGGCGATAAACGCGCGCGGCCTGGTGATGTCGATCACCTCCTTCATCCAGAAGTAGAGCTTGCCGCGGGTTTCCTCTCGGGCGACCTCGTCGCGGATCGCGTTCCCTCGGTGGTCCTTGCGGGAGTGGAATCCCCTGCGCGCCCCGGCGAGGCTGAAGTCCTGGCACGGGAAGCCGCCCGTGACCACGTCCACGTTCCCGGGGAAGACGGGGGCGCCCTGCCGGTGCGCCTTCACGAGATCCACGATGCTTTCCAGGTGGTAGACGCCCTCCCGCCGGAAGTAGCGCGACCACGCGATGAAGGCCTCTTCCAGGATGTCGTTCGCGAAGACCACGTCAAAGCGCGTCCGCTCGAGCCACGCGAAGTCGCCGGCGCGCGTTTCCTCGCGACCGGGCGCGCACCTCTCGTGCACGCGGAAGTGGCCTTCGAATCCCAGGTCCATCCCCCCGCACCCGGAGAAGAGCGAGAGGAGGTTCAGCCTGTCTTGCGTGTATGTCATCATGTATTGTTTTAAGGGGTTGTTCGATCTCTTGGCGGGCGGGGGGGCTATGACGCCCGCGCTATTTTCGCGGCGAAGGTACTTTTTTTATTCCACATCTCGATATTTGTCTATATTCGCGTGACACGGATACTCCTCTTCATGAAAACAAGATCACTTCTTATTATACTCGTGATGCTCGCGCCTGTCGCGCGTGGGCAGCGGGTGTTGTTATTTGACCGGGAGCTGCTTCCCGCGCCTGTTTTTCACGCCGTACCGGGGCTGGTAGATCTTTACTGGGCCGCCTGGGAGCAAGCATGGACGCGCGTGGTCGTCCTGCCGGGGGACGCGGGCGGGAGATACTTGCGCGCGGGGACGGGGGTGGCGCTCAACGTGCATGACGCGGCGTTCATGGCGCTCTTCTGCAAGTACTCGCCGCGCCTCTTCCCGGTCCGGGAGACCCTCGATTATATCTACCGGGCGCTCCTCGACGACGAGCCGTCGCCCGTCGCTATCGAGTTTGTCGATAGCCCGCCACTACTCGCGTGGGCCGAGAGCGAGTATTACCGCGTCACCGGCGACGAGGAGCGGCTGCGCGCGCTGCTCCGGGAGAAGAAGTTCCTGCAACGTTATTTTTACCTTTTCGATAGCCTCGCGCCGGGCACTCGCCTGTCTACCGCTCACCGTCCCGTCACGCTGGAGAAGCGGGAGAACGGGTACCGCTGGTCGGCCGCCGCGAGCGCCACCGGGGACGTCGCCCGCGAGCGGGAGGAGATCCTGTGGGTGGACGCGATCTCGCAGCAGGCGCTCGCCGCGTCGTGCATCGCGCGTCTCGCCGACG
Organism: Odoribacteraceae bacterium; assembly: GCA_031279175.1. Lineage (GTDB taxonomy): Bacteria > Bacteroidota > Bacteroidia > Bacteroidales > Marinifilaceae > JAIRKS01. The sequence continues at coordinate 1,157 of JAITJA010000081.1, read as the reverse complement.
AGATCAATTACAAGGAGGCGGAAAAGGAGTTCCGCGAGCGGTACAAGGGGCTGAAAGCGCTCCTGAACAAGTTGTACTGGGACGAGGGGACGGGGTTCTATCACGATCTCCGCGCGAGTGATCTTTCCCGCTCGCGGGCGAAAACGCCGGGGGGGTACTGGGCCATGCTGGCAGGAGCGCCGTCACCGGTGCAGGCGCGTCGCGCGGCCACTCTCGCGGTAGACTCGAGCGCGTTCGGTGGGAATGTCCCGCGGCCCTCGGTCTCTCGCGACGATCCCTCCTTTGACGACGAGACCGGCGCGCGGGCGACTGTCGCCTACGCGGGCGTCAAGGCGCTGGAGCAACACGGTTTTCTCGAGGAGGCGGACGCCGCGGCCTACCGGTTGCTCCTCCACCAGTACGAGACGTTCCTCGAGCGCGACCCGGGAGCGCCCTGGGAGGAGTATCACCTTTCTCGCGCCGAGCCGTCGCGCGATACCATCTCCCGCGGGTGGGCGGCGCTTGTCCCCGTCGCTCTTTTCATCGAGAACGTGCTGGGGTTTCGCGTGGACGCCCCGCGCCGCGTTGTCGAGTGGCGCAAGCACCACCGCGGCCTGCACGGTATCAAGAATCTCTCTTTCGGTAAAGTCATCGCGGATATTGTCGGTGACGAGCACGCCATACAAGTGCATACCAACGAACCCTTCACGCTCGTCGTGAACGGGAGGAGCTATCACGTCCGGAAAGGCTCTAATACCTTCAAGTAATTACAGGATTGTCTCGGTGACGAGTTGTCCGTCGAAGAGGTATTTCCCGGAGGTGGGCGCGTCGAGCAGCCCCAGGATGTTGAGCAACGTGGACTTCCCGCGCCCGGAAGGTCCCATGACGGCCACGAACTGCACGGCGGACAGATCTCCGCGCGATCGGAACCAGACAAGGGGAGCTTGTTCACCATCAAGTTGTGACCACGTCTCCACTGAATCTACCAGTACATGCAAGGAAAAACAGGGAAAACGAGAAAAAAATAATTCGCTCTTGCACCGGATGGAAAATATTACTTACCTTCGTCGCCGTTAGAACAAATCATTAATCAGGTAAACTCACAAAACAAGGTACGATGAAAAAGATAGCAGGATTAAGCATTTTTAAGTGCACGGCGCTTGCAGGTGTGGTGGATT
>JAITJA010000076.1 GCA_031279175.1 Odoribacteraceae bacterium | reverse complement strand
GGAAGGGCCAACACCAACATCTTCTACTACTCCACCTACACCTTCAAGCCAGATCCCGCCCTCCTCGACCTCTGCTATCGCGACCAGGCCGACTCCACGCGCGACTACCGTCGCTACATCTTCGACTCCTTCGCCGCCAGTGCCACGGACCGCGTCCAGCAAGGCCCCACCGTCTACCGCATGTTCGCCACGCAAGAAAAATACTGCTACTACATCGGCATGAAAGTCAGCGAGGCATACGTCACGCGGGCCGAGGCCCTTGCCCGCCGCGGGAGCGAGCAAGACAGGGCCGCCGCCGTGAAGGACCTGAATACCCTCCTGGCCACGCGTTACAAGGCCGCCTCCTTCACGCCCCTCACCGTTGCCGATCTCCCCGGCGAACAACTCCTTGCCCGCGTCCTCGAGGAACGTCGCCTTGAACTCGCGTTCGACGCCGGCCTCCGCTGGTTCGACCTGAGGCGATTCGGCAAACCGGCAATCGTACACGCCTACAAGGACGGGGTCGTCCACGCGCTCGAGCAAGGAGACCCCCGCTACATCCTGCAGATCCCCGCGTCAGAACAAGAAAACAGTCCCAACATGCCTTTGAACCCAAGATAACCCGAACATGAAACACGCTATTTTATACATCACCATCATCGCAGCCCTCACCGGGGCGTGCAGCAAGGAAGAACAACCCGTTGCATCCGCGAACACCGGCCTCCTCGACATCTTCACGCCAGGCAGCGACGCCGACCCCGTCGTCCGCGACATCTACAACAGCCACGGCATCTGGATACGAACCGAGTTCGCCTCCGTGCAGGAACTCACCAACGGCTATCTCGAGGTCGACGCCCTCGTCCGCGTGCGAGGCGCGAAACCGCTCGACCCCGCCCTCAAGGACGAGGTCTACGCCTACACCAACACCCTCCTCTCGAACGTCCCCGGCGCCTTCACCAAGGCCTTCTTCCCGCTAGAAATCTTCTACGTCGAGAGCTACGGGGCAAGCTGGTGGGTATACCCGCTCAAGCACCTGGGACGATCGCGCCTCATCATCTCGTGGCCAAACACGACCATCGGGACAATCCCCGTCGCCGACCCGGCAAAGCATTACTACCAGGATTCCGTCCTCACCGTCGGCGTCTGGAACATCATCTGCCAGTCCATCACCGCGCGAATGGAGGAACCAATCGCCGATTTCGTCGCCGCGGGGAAAACGCACGACGGCGGGAAAGCCTACGACCAGATCCTGAACGCCTACTATGCCGACTACGATATCGAAAAGTACGACGCCGCCATCGACGAGTTGACGCGCGAGGGAGGATTCCTCACCGGCGCCGGCTCGCGCGACTTCCGCTCGGATCTCGCCAGCTGGATACAGCTACTGGCCACCGAGTCCAGCGAGAACATCCAGCGAGAATACCTCGATAACAGTCCCGCTCGAGCCGCCAAGTACGCGATCGTCATCGACTTCGCGCGACAACACGGATGGGATATCCAGGCCGCCGGCAACACCTTCCGGCAACGACGCGACAATCCCTGACGACGCGCCCCTCGCCCCCCGTCCCCCCCGGGACGCGATCGCGACCCGCGGGGGCAGACAAGGCAAGGAAACGATAACGAAGAGAATGTCGACGACGAGGGCAATGACAACGAGCCCGTCGAATGGTAAACGGTGGGCCCCCGACCGTTCATGAACCGGTGGCCGTGTTTATTTTACAGAAGGATATATTGCCGGGGAAGCAGTACCGTGACGGGATGCTCCCCGGTTTTTTTCTCGCTTCCCGGCGTACCGGGCGGCATCTCCCGGTTCGCGGCAACGGAACGGGGATCGCGCGGGTAAACTTCGCGAAACGATTTTGGGTGCAGGGGAATGGCATGTTTTACTTGTTCGACTCCTCGATGCCGGGCTCTTTCCGGCGTGACGTGATCCTGGACGCGTCCCTCTCCTGTAAGTTCGGCAAGAATGACGCCGGGGAGACCAGCCTGAATGCACGAGACCTCCTGAACAGGCGAAAGGACACCCGGGTAACGATGACGGGGGAGTACGCGAGCTCGATCAAGAGCGGCGTGCTGGGGCGTTCCGCGTACATCTCGACGAGCTACTCGTTTTGACGGCGTTTTTCTTCCCCCCGGTTTCACTATCTTTACGCCGGTTTAAATTTTATAATCATGCACGAGAGATACGATTTCGACAAGATCGTCGACAGGCGCGGGAGTAACGCGCTAAAAGTAGACGCGCTGGAGGCCCGGTACGGGGACGCGGGGCTGATCCCGCTGTGGGTGGCGGACATGGATTTCGAGACGCCGCGGTGTGTCGTCGAGGCGTTACGCGAACGCCTGGAGCACCCCCTCTTCGGGTACTCGATGGACCCGCCAGGGTACTGGCCGTCGGTGATCAACTGGCTGAAGGAACGGCACGGGTGGGAGGTCAAGCGAGAATGGCTATCCTACGTGCCGGGCGTTGTCAAGGGGATAGGGATGGTGGTTAACCTGTTCACGAGGCCGGGCGACAAGGTCATCATCCAGCCGCCCGTTTATCACCCGTTCCGGCTCGTCCCGCTGGGCAATAGACGGGAGGTGGTCTATAACCCGTTGCGCCTCGAGGGTGATCGCCTCGAGATGGATCTCGAGCACCTCGAACGGGTCATCGACGACAAGTGCAAGCTGCTTATCCTGTGTAACCCGCATAACCCCGGCGGGCGGGTCTGGGAACGAGAGACACTGGCGGCACTGGCCGAGATCTGCGAGCGACGGGGGTTGCTCGTTGTCTCGGACGAGATCCACGCCGACATGGGGTTATACGGCCACCGGCATACTCCTTTCATGACCGCCTCGGGGGCCGCCGCGCGCGTGAGTATCACGTTTGGCGCTCCCTCGAAGAGTTTCAATATCGCGGGGCTGGTCAGCTCGTTCGCCATTGTCCCGGACGTCGCGCTCCGCCGCCGCTTCTACTCGTGGTTGGAAGCGAACGAGTTTAACGAGCCGACGATCTTCGCGACAATCGCCACGGAGGCCGCGTATACCCGGGGAAGGGAGTGGCTGGAGCAGATGATCGCTTACGTGGAGGGGAACGTTGATTTCGTCGATCGCTATCTCCGCGAGAGGATACCGGCAATCCGCGTGATAAAGCCACAAGCCTCGTTTCTCGTCTGGCTGGATTGCAGGGGGCTGGCGCTGGGACGCGCCGCGTTGATCGATCTTTTTGTCAAGAAGGCCCGGCTCGCGTTGAACGACGGGGAGATGTTCGGACCGGGTGGCGAGGGATTCACGCGGATGAATGTCGGCACGTCCCGCCGCGTGCTGGAACGGGCGCTCGGGCAGCTGGAGCGGGCCGTGAACGACGGGAGATAGCGCGTTGGCTACATGCAAGAAGGCGCCCGATTGCTCGTGGCGCCTTCCGACTTAAAACACAAATATTAAGACAAGTCCCCGGTTCCCGGGGAGACTGGTTACTTGGATTTGTTGAAACGTCTTCCGCGGAAGATCGCTTCCTCGCCGAGCTCTTCTTCGATACGGAGGAGCTGGTTATACTTGGCCATGCGATCCGAGCGGCTCAGCGACCCGGTCTTGATTTGCCCGGAGTTGGTAGCCACGGCGATATCGGCGATCGTGGTATCCTCGGTTTCACCGGAACGGTGCGAGGTCACGGAGGTATAACCGGCGCGATGGGCCATTTCGATCGCGTCCAGTGTTTCTGTCAGCGTCCCGATCTGGTTTACCTTTATCAGGATCGAGTTGGCACAACCGGTTTCGATACCTTTTTTCAGGTACTGCACGTTGGTCACGAAGAGATCGTCGCCGACCAGCTGGCAGCGGTCACCGATCCTGCGCGTCAGCAGTTGCCACCCGTCCCAGTCGCCCTCGGCCATGCCATCCTCGATAGAGTCGATAGGGTACTTGGAGATCAACTCCTCGAGGTAATCTACTTGTTGTGCCGGGGTACGTTTCGCCCCTTTCGTTCCCTCGAACTTGGTATAGTCGTACAGCCCGTTGACGTAGAACTCGGAGGAGGCGCAGTCGAGGCCGATCATCACGTCGACGCCCGGCTCGTACCCGGCGATCTTGATTGCTTTCAAGATCGAGTCGAGAGCATCTTCCGTCCCGTCCAGCGCGGGGGCAAAACCGCCCTCGTCACCGACGGCAGTGCTCAGGCCGCGGTCGTGTAATACCTTCTTTAACGCGTGGAACACCTCCGCGCCGGCGCGCAACGCTTCCCGGAAAGAGGATGCTCCCACCGGGCGGATCATGAACTCCTGGAAGGCGATCGGCGCGTCGGAGTGAGAGCCGCCGTTGATGATATTCATCATGGGGACGGGCAATTCCTTCGCGTTCGTCCCGCCGATGTAGCGATAGAGCGGCACGTCCAGCTCGTTGGCCGCGGCCCTGGCGCAGGCCAGCGACACGCCGAGCAGGGCATTTGCTCCCAGGTTACTCTTGGTAGGCGTTCCGTCCAGCTCGATCAGCATCTTGTCGATAGCCACCTGATCGGTCACCCGCGTGCCGATAAGCGCGTCGGCGATCACGGTATTGATATTCTCCACGGCCAGCGTGACGCCCTTCCCGCCGTATCGGTTCTTGTCCCCGTCGCGTAATTCCAGCGCTTCGTTTTCCCCCGTGGAGGCCCCGGATGGCACGGCCGCGCGTCCTTGCACTCCGCTTTCCAGGATAACATCCACCTCGACTGTCGGGTTTCCTCTCGAATCGAGAATCTCCCGCCCGGTAATTTCTGTGATATACATATTTGTTCTGTTTTAAAGATTGATATTTCTTGAATAACGGCCGCAAGGTAGGAAAAAAATGCGGTTTTGATAAAGTATCTTCGCGAGGCTTTCGCGTAAAATCGACACGATGTTTAGACAAGAAGAGTTCGAGAAATTATTCCTGGCATATTACCGGCCGCTTTGCCTGTTCGCTTTGAACTTCACGGGCTCCGTCGAGGCTGCCGAGGACGTCGTGCAGCAGCTCTTCACCGAGCTATGGGAACGCGCGGGGAAAGAAGAACCGGTCGTCACGCGCTGGCAGGCCTACCTCTATACCGCCGTGAAGAACCGTTGCATCAAGGCGGCGCGCGGCCAGAAGTGCCTGCCGCTCGATCGCGTGCAAGTCGATATCCCCGGAGATGACGACGAGGCCGCGAGGATCGCCGGGCGGGAGGAGGCCCTCTGGCGATGGATCGACGAGATGCCACCGGCGCGACGCGAGATCTTTCTCATGGCAAAGCAGCAACGAATGAGTTACAAGGAAATCGCCGACCACCTCCACCTCTCCGTCAAGACCGTGGAAAACCAGGTCGGCAAGGCGCTAAAAAGCCTGAGGGAAAAAGGCAAGCGATTTTATCTCTTTTTTCTCGGCTAACGATGGGGGAAAAGCATTTTCCCGGGTCATACATGAAAATAACTCGAGGCATGAACAGACTATTAGCAAAGTATATCTTTAACGAGGCCTCCCCGCGGGAACGGGAGCGGGTAGAGCGCTGGCTTGACGGGAACCCGCGGCGGCGCCAGGAGCTGGAAGAGCTGCGCGCGCGGATAGACCTGGCCGCGCGTCGTTACCGTCATGGTATGTTTGACGCTCGTCGGGCGCTTGCCCGCGTGCTCCAGCGCCGGGGGAATACTCGCGCGCTCGTCTCGCGCGTGGCGGCGACAGCGGCGGTGATCGCGTTAGTCGCGGGGAGCTGGTTACTCCTTGTTCCTTCCCCGCGCGCGACCACGCTTGTCGCGTTGCCCGGGGAGACGCGCGCGTCTCTCCTGCCGGACGGCAGTCGCGTGACGCTGGAAGGCCCTTCCTCGCTGGAATACGCCACCGGTTTTGACGAGACGCGGGAGGTATCCGTCACCGGAACGGCTTATTTCGAGGTGACGAGCGACCCGCGGCGACCGTTTATCGTTCATTCCGCGTTGCTGGACGTTCGCGTGCTCGGCACGACCTTCCAGGTGGAGGGTGACGCGACGCGTGCCGGCGTGCTGGTACGAGAAGGCCGGGTGCTCGTCCTCCCCGCGGGCGAGCAAGGGGGTGAGGTGCTCGTTGCCGGGATGTCTGCCGCCCGCGTTGCCGGAGAGGATGGCCTGACCGTCTCTCCTTTTGACCTGAATCGCCTCTCGTGGAAGACCGGCGAATTTCGTTTCCGTGATGCACCCTTGAGCGAGGTCGCGGCGCTTTTCAACCGTCATTTCCGCGTCGCGATCTCCCTTCCAGACTCCCTTTCCTCGCTTCGCGTCACCGCCTCGTTCGATCGCCCGACCCTTCGCGAGGCCCTCGACGTCATCAATCAAACGCTTGGCACGACGATCCCTGCCGTTACTCTCCCGGAAAAATAAAAACAGGGACAGGTTTGCATTACCTGGAAAGGGTTTCAAGTACCGGCAACGACACGTTCAATGATCCGGCATGTTTACCAGTCTTTTAAAAAGCCATTTCAACATTTTGAACGACCTTGTTTGAAATTCAAACAGCCTTGTTTGAAATTCAAACAACCTTGTTTGAAATTCAAACTGCCTTGATTGAAGTTCAAACAACCTTGTTTGAAATCCAAACGACCTTGTTTGAAGTTCAAACAGCCTTGTTTGAAATTCAAACAGCCTTGTTCACGCTATTGAAAATGGCTTGGATATCACGACACGCGCGGGGAGCACTCTTCCGGAGTCGCTCCCCTTCTTGCCCCGCCCCCGGTTGTCGGCCCGCGTGTTTGCCCTGCTCGCGTGTTTTATTACTTTCGCGGTAACGAATCCTCGCGATAATGGAAAGACCGGACGAGATACTGCACGCGTTCAAGAGCGACAGGCGAGAAGGCTTCCGCCTGTTGTACGACGCGTATTACGAGATACTACTCCTGTACGCTAGCGGTATTACCGCCGACGCGGGAGCGGCAGAGGACGCGGTGCAGGAGTGTTTCATCACGTTCTGGACGCGCGACCACCTCTTGAAGCTGACCGGCGGGCTGGAGGGCTACCTCTTCCGGGCCGTCAAGTACGCGTCGCTGAACCAGGTGCGGAACGCGAGAAGACGCCAGCAATTACACGACGCGGCAGGCAGGGAAGAGGAACAAATGGCCGCCGCGCGCGACGAACGCGGGGAAGAACGGGCGGACGACGAGGCGCGCGACGGGGATGACGCCGCCCCGCTCTTTGCCGCCATCAACCGGTTGCCGGGCGAGCGGCGGAAGATCTTCCTGATGATATGCGTCGACGGCCTGTCGTACAAGGAAACCGCGGGGAAGTTAAATATCAGTATCAATACCGTCAAGACACAAATGTCGCGCGCCGTGAAATTCCTGCGCGAGCACCTCAAGGAACGCCTGTTCTCGATCCTCGTCGCGTGGATTGCCCGGGGGAATGGCGGCGGCGTCGCGTGACGGGTTAAAAAAGCCTCCCGCTGTCACCCTTTTCAGGACGCGCGGTGATAGTATGTAAACAAGAGGCTGCAATCATGAGAGACATCAATGACATTATCGCCGATTACCTCGCCAGCGAACCGCTCGCCGACGGGGAACGGGAGGCGCTCGCCGTGTGGATGGCGCGGGGAGGGGAGGAGTGCCGCGTCGCGACCTGCCGCGAGCTGCCGGGGGCGGTGGCGACGGCGCGGGCGCGCTACCTGTACGACCGGGAGAGGGGCTTCCGGGAGATCCGGGCGCGGGCGCGACGACGGGAGGTGATCGCTATTGGCGTTAGCGCGGTGGCCTGCGCGGTGGTGCTACTGGGAGTGATCGCGGGAGTTATTGCCCTCGCGTCCGTGGAACGGGAGGAACAACCGGGAGAGGCCGGTATCGTCCCTGGCTCCCCGCGCGCGGAGTTGCGGTTGAGTAGCGGGCAACGCGTCGCGCTGTCGTCGGGCGAGCGGCTGAGGATTCGCGACGAGATCACGTGCGAGGAGAATATCCTGACATATACCGGTAGTGACGAGGGACGCGAGGGGAACGGCGGGAACCGTGACACGCTTGTCGTCCCGCCGGGGGGCGAGTATATCCTCGCGCTCGCGGACGGCACGCGCGTCTACTTGAACTCCTCCTCCGCGTTGATATACCCTTCCCCCTTCCCCGCTGATCGCCGGGAGGTGGAGTTGCGTGGCGAGGCCTACTTCGAGGTAAAGACGGACGCGGCCCGTCCCTTCGCGGTCAAGGCCGGCGCGGTGACGGTAGAGGCGCTGGGCACATCCTTTAACGTGAACGCGCGAGAGACGCGGCGGGTAGTCGCCATGACCCTGGAGTCCGGTCGAGTACGCGTGAGCGCCGGTGGAGCGTCGCGAGAAGCGCTGCCGGGGGAGCAAGTCGTTTATGACCGCGAGACGGGCGCGCTGGCAAGCCGGGCGGTAGAGACGGGCCTGTACACCTCGTGGCGATCGGGCTACTATCTTTTCCGGGAGACCCCGCTGGAGGAGATCATGGAGACCCTCGCGACGTGGTATGACGTGAACGTGATCTACATGGATGACCGCGCGCGCGCCACGCGTTTCACGGGGCGATTGCAACGGGCAGGAGATATCCGCTACCTGCTGGACAAGTTCATGGAGACGGGAGCGATTACCGTTTCCGCGGAAGGTAACGACGTGATAATCGGGAGATGATACACATGCTGAATAACTTCAAAACAATGGTATGAAAAGACGAGCGAACACGAGCATCCTCGTGACAAACGCGGCGCGACGCGCGTTGGTGTTTATAATCATGTCGTGGACAATGACGCTGGGGCTGTGCCTCTCTGTCCACGCGAGCGCTTACTCGCAACGCGCCCGGGTAAGCGTCGAGATGACGAACGTCCCGCTGGATGACATCCTCCGGGAGATCAGCCGGCAGGCGAATGTCAATTTCCTGTATAACTCCGACATGATCCGGGGAAAGGGAACGGCCAGCGCGAGCGCCCGGGAGAAGGAGTTCACGGCCGTGCTGGACGAGCTGCTGGCAACGGTCGGGCTGGATTACGCGTACGACACGCGGGTGGTCGTGATCCGGGAGAGAAGCGCGCCGCAACCGCGGGAGATCACGGTAAAAGGGATCGTCCTGGACGGGCAAGGGCTGCCGCTCCCCGGCGTGACAATCCGCGTGGAGGGTAGCGCGCGGGGCGCGACGACAGACCGGGAGGGCGCGTTTTCCATCGCGCTCGCCGGCAAGAGCGCGCTCCTCTTCTCGTTCGTGGGGATGGAAGAGCAGACGGTGACTGTCGACCCCGCGGCTGCCGGCGAGCTGAAGATTATCCTGAAAGAAAAACAAGTAGAGCTGGCAGACGTGATCATCACCGGCATCTATACCCGCGCGAGGGAGAGCTTTACCGGCTCGGCCTCGACCTATCCCGCGGAGGAGCTGAAGCAGATGGGCACGCGCAACCTGCTGCAAGTGCTCAAGACCCTCGACCCGTCGTTCGTTATCATCGAGGATAACCAACGGGGATCTGACCCCAACCGCCTCCCGAACATGGAGATCCGCGGTAAG
>JAITJA010000074.1 GCA_031279175.1 Odoribacteraceae bacterium | reverse complement strand
CTTACGAGAGCGTTTCGCGAAATCGCGAAGGCTTCTCGCGAACTTACGAGAGCGTTTCGCGAAATCGCGAAAGCTTCTCGCAAACTCGCGAGAGCGTTTCGCGGCTGCGCGAAGGCTTCTCGGGAAACTCCGAGACGGTTTCGCGATTTCGCGAAGGCTTCTCGGGAAATCCCGAGAACGCTTCGCGATTTCGCGATGGCCTCTCGGGAAATCCCGAGAACGCTTCGCGATTTCGCGATGGCTTCTCGGGAAATCCCGAGAACGCTTCGCGATTTCGCGATGGCTTCTCGGGAAATCCCGAGAACGCTTCGCGATTTCGCGAAGCCCCCTCGCGGTTCCTGTTTCATGATCATTGATTTCGCGGGAGATTGTCCCGGGATACAGCCATTCCACTCGCGATCGCGCGCGGGAGCGAGTGCAGGGCGCGCTGGCCGTGCATTCGCGTTCTCGAGGAGAGTGGTGACTTTTGTCTTTTTCATATCGCCCTGTTTTCTGTATCCGCGTGATTGTTCTTTTGTTATCTCGGCGACGAAGGTAATGCTGTTTTCTTATTAATGCAAGTCGACGTGGATTTTTTTTGATCTGCCGCGTTTTTTTTACACGGAATAGCAGGGAATAGCCCGGGAGACGGGAATAATCGCTCCTGTTGCCGGGAATGAACAAACGATTATCTTCGCGGAAACATCCCTCGACCCCCATGAAACACGCGATCACGTCACTACTACTCCTCCTGCTCGCGGTAGAGGCTGCCCCGCGACCACTGCCCGGGTACACTTTTAGCGCGATCACCGTCGATGACGGGCTCCCGCACAATTTCGTCGACGATATTTTCAAGGATAGCCGCGGCTATATCTGGATCTCTACCGGTGGCGGGCTGGCCCGGCATGACGGGCACGACCTCGTGATCCTCGACGCGAATAGCTCGCCGGTGGCGCTCAAGAGTAATACCATACACAAGGTGCGCGAGGACGCGTGCCGGAGGCTCTGGATCATTTCTACCGGGGGAGTCGATCTCGTCGACCCGCGCGCCAATCGCGCGATACCGCTACCGGTGGAGGTGATACCCATCGATTTGCTCGTCGACAAGAAAGGGGACGCGTGGATCCTCGCGACAAATAACTTGTACAAGATCTCCCTGGCGGCCAATGGCGATATCCTCCGCGTGGACACGACAGGACGACCGGCCAACGGCTCGTTTTCCTCCATCCAGGAGATCGACGGGGTCGTGCATGTCGCCCTCGACGGGAAGATTTTTACCGCCGCGCCGTCGCTACGCGGGGGGCTCGCGCTGCAACGCGCCTTCCGCGACGTCGATTTCGGCGCGAACGTGCACGTCTCCTCGATTCTCAGGAAGGAAAATGCCTTCTGGATCGGGACGGAAAACGGGCTGGCGCGGTATAATCTCAACGACGCGTCCCTCGACATGTTCACGCACGACGAGGATGATCCCGCGTCGATCTCGCAGAACATGATCACCGGGCTGTTGCTCCTCGACGACGGGACGCTCGTCGCGTCCACGCTCCGCGGACTGAATTTCTTCGACGCCGCGAACGCGTCTTTCCAACGCGTCAGTAGCCGCGACGGGCGGGTGGGGCAGACCTTGAATAATGACTTTGTTAATTGTATCGTCGCGTACGAGAACACGATCTGGGTGGGAACGGAGGCCGGGGGCGCGAACAAGATGACCGCGCCGCGCTTGCTCGCGCGCGCTTACCTTCACGATGCTTCCGATCCCGCGTCGCTCTCCGCGAATCCCGTTAACGCTATACTGGAAGATCGCGCGGGGAATCTCTGGGTGGGAACCGTCGAGGGCGGGCTGAACAGGAAGCGGCCGGGCGAGAATTCGTTCGCGCGGTACACGGCCGACAAGGGGTATATCCCGCATAATTCCGTGAGCGCGCTGGCAGAGGACGACAAGGGGAATCTCTGGGTGGGAACGTGGGGCAGCGGTACCGCCGTTTTCCAGGGCGACGGGAAGAACGGGGAGGCGAGGATCTCGCTGCCAACAGAGTACACGAGTATTTTACAGCACGACTCGATTAATCGCGCGATCTGGATCGGTACTTCAAGGGGCGTTTATCTCCGCGATCTCGTTACCGGGCAGCTCTCGGAACCGCTACCGGATTCGCTCGCGAGGGATATACGCGGGACGCTCGGGGCGCTCGTCGATCGCGAGGACCGGCTCTGGATCGGGACTACCGCCGGGCTGCTCGCGATCGATCTCCGCGATCTCGACGAGAACAAGAAGGCGCGCGGGGCGAGACGCTTCCGTACCGGGGACGCGCTTCTCGATCGCTTGTTCTTTACCCGCGTGACTTGTATCCACGAGGATCACCTGGGAAATCTCTGGATCGGGAGCAATAACCACGGGCTTTGCAAGGTTTCCCCGCGCGCGACGACCCCGCCACTCCATTATACTACCGCCGACGGTCTCCCGAATAACACGATCTTCGGCATCCTGGAGGACGCGCGGGGGTTGCTCTGGATCAGTACGGCCCACGGGATCTCTGTCCGCGATCCCGGCACGGGGCTTTTCACGAATTATACCCGCGATGACGGTCTCCCCGGGAACCAGTTTTACCTGAACGCCTATTGCCGGTCGGCCGACGGTAACCGGCTTTATTTCGGCGGCGTGGAAGGGGTGGTCGCGATCGATGGCGTGCGCGAGTCTCCCCCGGTAACGGGTTTGCCCGTCGCCATTACCCGCTTCCAGGTGCTCGACAAGAGGATCGCGCTCGAAGATCCCTATTACTTTAACCCCGGTGACTCCCGCGTCGCCAGCGTTGATCTCCACGAGAGCGATAAATCGTTCTCGATAGAGTTCTCCGCGCTCGACCACGCCCACCCCTCTACCGTCGCGTATGCCTATCGCCTCTCCGGCTTCGATAATACCTGGATCAATGTCAACGCCGATAGACGGTTCGCGACGTACACGAATCTCCCGGCCGGCGCGTATACTTTCCAGGTGAAACGGAGGGATAGCGACGTCATCACCACGTTGCGCGTGATCGTTCACCCGTTTTTCTACAAGACAGCCTGGTTTATCTCCCTGCTCGCCGTCGCGATCGGCCTGGCTCTCTTCCTCGCCCACCGCTGGCGAGTGGCTAACCTGAGGCGACGGGGGAAGATCTTGCAGGAGAAGATCGCGCTGCGAACCCGCGCCCTCGAGCAACAGAAGCAATTGCTCGAGCTGCAGGCCGTCGAACTGCAAACGCAGAATACCGTCCTCAAGACGCAGCACGAGCAACTGCTGCACATGGCGCGGGAGGTCAAGCAGTCTACCGATGACCGGGTGAATTTTTTCACGAATATCTCTCACGAGTTCCGCACGCCTATCACGCTCGTGACCGGTCCCCTCGAACGCGCGCTGAGAATTAGTTATAACCCCGCCGTCATCGAACAACTCCAACTCGCCCGGCGTAACGCCGCGCACCTGCTCTCGCTCGTTAACCAGCTCATGGATTTCAGAAAGATCGAGGAGGGACGCGCGACCGTGCATCTCGAGAATAAAAATTTCCTGCTGTTTCTCGACGAGCTGCTGCCCCCGTTCGACGTTTTTCTCGAGGAACGCCGCGCGACGCTCCGGGATGTTTATCATATCCCCGCCCCGACTTTCCTCTTCGACCAGGAGAATCTCCGGAAATTGCTCTCGAACCTGCTCGCGAACGCGATCAAGTTTACCCCGGATGGCGGGACGGTCACGCTCTACGCCCGCTCCATGTTCGCGCGGGACGGGAATGAATACCTTTATATATGCGTCTCCGATAACGGCCCCGGCATCAAGCAGCAGGAGCTGCAACGCGTGTTCGATCGCTTCTTCCAGTCGCGCGAGGAAGCCCCCCGCGCGATCCGGGGACAAAGCGGAACCGGTATCGGGCTTTACCTCTGCAAGTCGATCGTCGAGCTGCTCGGCGGCGCGATCGTCGCGCGAAATAATCCCTCCCGGGGCGCCGCTATACGCGTGCTGCTGCCGCTCGCCCGCGATCCCTCCGGGCATGATCTCGCCCGGTCGCTCCCACGGACCGCGCCTGCCGCGCAAGGGCCTACCACCGCCGCGATCCTCGTCGTGGAGGATAATGCCGACGCGCGGCTCTTTGTCACTTCTATCCTCCGCGATCATTATCGCGTCGAGCAGGCCGAGGACGGGGAACAGGCATTACGCGTGCTCCACTCCCGACGCGTGGATCTGGTGATCAGTGATCTCGTGATGCCTGTCATGGACGGGCTCGAGCTTTCACGCCGCGTGAAGGGGAGTTTCGCTACCTCGCATATCCCGTTTATCATGCTTACCGCGCGCGTCGATCCCGACTCCCGCCTCTCTAGCTATAATACCGGCGTCGACGATTATATCGAGAAGCCGTTCACGGACGAGTTGCTGCTCGCGCGCGTGCAGAATATCCTGCAACGACGCGACGCCGATAGACGACGCCTCTCGCTGAACATGAATACCGCCGAGCTCGACCTCCCCGCCGGGTCGAATGATGAACGCTTCCTCCGACGCGTCGTGGACGCGCTGAAGGCAAATTACAAGAATGATGCTTTCGACGTCGGCGATTTCGCGCTCGCCATGAAGACAAGTAAAAGTCTCCTCAACAAGAAACTCCAGGCCCTCGCCGGACGACCCGCCGGGCAGTTTATCCGGGATTATCGCCTTAATGTCGCCCGCGAGATCATCCGCGAGAGTAACGGCAACCTCACGATCTCGGAGATCGCCTATTCCGTCGGCTTTAACGATCCCAAGTATTTTACTCGCTGCTTTACGCGACACTTCGGCGTCACTCCCACTACCGCCCGCGACGCCACGAAGGGACAACAGCATGACCCGGGAGTCTAAAAATAAACGCGGAATGGAGCGGGGGCGCGCTCAATAGGTAAATTCCCCGAATTCGCCGGAGATCGTCAACTGCTTCCGGTCGGCAGCGCGGCAGTGCCCCACGACTCGCGCGTCTACGCGGAAGTCCCGCGCGATCGCGATAATGTCGTCGGCCAGGCGCGGGGCAACATATATCTCCATGCGGTGGCCCATGTTGAAGACCTTGTACATCTCTCTCCACGACGTTCCCGACTGCTCCTGGATGAGACGGAATAACGGCGGCGCGGGGAAGAGGTTGTCCTTTACCACGTGTAGCCGCTCGACGAATCCCATGACCTTCGTCTGCGCCCCCCCGGAGCAATGCACCATCCCGTGTACCTCTTTCCGGAACTCTTCCAGCACCCGCTTGATCACGGGGATATACGTGCGCGTCGGCGATAATACCAGCTTTCCCGCGTCGACGTCCAGACCGGCAATCGCGTCCGTCAACGCGAGCTTCCCGGAATACACCAGCTCGTCGGGGATGGCGGCGTCATAACTCTCCGGGTACTTCGCGGCAAGATAGTGGGCAAAAATATCGTGGCGCGCGGAAGTCAGCCCGTTGGCCCCCATGCCACCATTATATCCCTCCTCGTAGGAGGCTTGCCCGGAAGAGGAAAGGCCCACGATCACGTCGCCCGCCCGGACGCGATGATTCGAGATCACGTCGGCCCGCCTCATCCGGCAGGTGACGGTCGAGTCGACGATAATTGTCCGCACGAGATCACCCACGTCGGCCGTCTCTCCCCCGGTGGGGTAGATGTTCACCCCCAGTTTCCGGTATGCCTCGACAAGCTCCTCCGTCCCGCGGATGATTGCCGCGATCACCTCGCCCGGGATCAGGAGCTTGTTCCTCCCGATGGTCGACGAGAGCAAGATGTTGTCCGTGGCCCCGACGCAGATCAGGTCATCAATATTCATCACCAGCGCGTCCTGCGCGATTCCCTTCCACACGGAGAGGTCGCCCGTCTCCCGCCAGTACAGGTAGGCCAGCGAGGATTTTGTTCCCGCGCCGTCAGCGTGCATGATATTGCAATAACTCTTTCGCCCCCCGAGGTAATCGGGGACGACCTTGCAAAAAGCTTTCGGGAATAATCCCTTGTCGACATGCTGGATGGCGGCGTGAACGTCCTCCTTGGACGCGGAGACGCCCCTGCGGTTGTATCGTTCGTCGTGTCGTTCGTCGTGTCTCATACTATATAATTAAGGAGCGCGCAACGATAGCGCGCGCGCGATTCGGCGTCAAAGGTAAGGGAAAATGGCAACAGGCAATGAGTAACAAGCCAGGGAGAAAAAAAACTTGCCGCGCGCACGCGGCAAGTTTACCAGATCTTGCTCCTCAGGTAGGACTTGAACCTACGACCTACGGATTAACAGTCCGCCGCTCTAACCAACTGAGCTACTAAGGAAGGCTTGAAATCCGGTGGCAAATGTAGTGATTAATTCACTCCCTCCAAAAAATTCGAAAAGAATTTATCCGGCGAACGGGGGTTTTCATGCCCGGGGAAGTATTCTCTCGCCGGTAGCCCGTGGCTTCCTTGATCTTCCCGGGTAATAAAAAACCGGAACGTCATCGTGACGTCCCGGTCAACTTCAGTGTTATGCCAGATTAATAACCCGGTCGAGATGACTGGACTTGAACCAGCGGCCTCCACGTCCCGAACGTGGCGCGCTACCAACTGCGCTACATCTCGTTGTTCTTTCAACGGGGGCAAAGGTAACGAAACTCCCGTTTAATTCGCTACCTTCGCGGAAAAATTTGTTTATCATGGATTCGATCAGACAAAACAGGGTGGGTCGCTTGATACAGCGAGACCTGAGCGAAATGTTCCAACGAGAATGTAAAGCGTACGCCGCGGGGGCCATGCTCACGGTAACGGTCGTGCGGGTAAGCCCGGACCTGTCGTACGCGCGGGTCTACGTCAGTATTTTCCCCTCGTCGCTGACCGATCAGGTGTTGCTCTCTCTCGAGGAGAACAATAAAACCATCCGGTTCCTCCTCGGAAGGAAGATCGGGAAGCAAACGCGCATCGTGCCGGAACTGCGCTTCTTCCCGGACGACAGCCTCGATTACATCCAGAAAATCGACGCCCTCTTGAAGTAAAAATGAAACTCTCGCTGTTCATCGCCAGGCGCTACCTCTTCTCGCCGAAAAAGCAGAACGTCATCAATATTATTTCCATCATCAGCGTCGCGGGCGTTGCCGTGGGCGCCGCGGCACTGGTCGTCGTGCTCTCCGTCTTCAACGGCATCGACCTGCTCCTCGACGAGGCCGCCAGCAGCTTTACCCCAGACCTGACATTATCGCCCGCGCGAGGCAAGTTCGCTCCCGTCGACACCCTCCTCGAAAGGCGATTGGCGCGAGAAGAAGGAGTGCTACACTACCAGGTCGTCGTGGAGGAAACCGCCCTCGCCAGCCACGACGAGCACGCCTTACCCGTCGCCGTCAAGGGGGTAGACAAGGAATACGACCGCCTCGCGAATCTCTCCGGGGCCATCCGCGTCGGCCACTTCGCCATCGAGGAAGAGGGGAAACCCGCCGCGCTCCTCGGCGCGGGCGTCGCCTCCATCCTCCGCGCGCGCCTGGGGAAAAACTCGCCGGTCACGCTTTATTATCCCGGGCGTGCAGGCGCGCTCTCGCCCGCCTCGTTAAACAGTGCCCGCGTCTACCCGGTAGGCATATTTTCCACGCGACAGGAGCTGGACGCCAAGTACATCGTCACCGGCATCGACTTTGCCCGCCGTCTTTTCGACGCGACGGGTCGCTTCTCGAAGATCGAAATCACGCTCCGCGACCCGGCAGACGCGAAGCGCTTCAAGGCCCGTTTCCCCGTCGGACCCGGCTACAAGCTGGAGGACAAGCGCGACCTCAACGCCTCGTTCTACGCGATGATGCGTTCCGAGAAACTGGTCATCGCCCTGCTCCTGCTCTTCATTCTCGGGGTTGCCTCGTTCAACGTTGTCGCGTCCATCTCCATGTTAATCATCGACAAGAAAGACGACCTCTCCATCTACAGCGCGCTGGGGATGAGCAGGGAGCGCGTCGCGTCCATCTTCCGCGTCGAGGGGTTAATGATCACCGCCTCGGGAGCCGCTGCCGGGCTACTCGCGGGCATAACGCTTTGTCTCCTGCAAGAACGCTTCGGCCTCGTCTCGCTGGGGGAAGGCAACTACCTCGCGGAGGCCTATCCCGTGAAAATCGCGTGGGAAGAGGTCCTCGTCATCGCGCTCGTCGTGCTCGCCATCGGTGCTGCCGCATCGCACTTCCCGGTGAAATACCTCGCCCGTAAACACGTGAAACGATGAACCGACGCGCCATACTCTCCCGCAACATCGCCTGGGCGACCGTCATCTTCGTCCTGTGTGCCATCCCGCCGGGTACGATCCCGGCCTCGCGGGGCGCGATCCCTCAAGCGGACAAGCTCGTGCACTTCTTCCTCTTCCTCGTGATGAGCCTCTTGCTACACGCCGCGACGCGTCCCCTCGCGCGTCCGCGCCCGGCGCGAGCAATCCTCCTCGTCATCCTCTGCTGCACGGCCTACGGCGGCATGATCGAGATCTTGCAGGCGAGATACCTCCATCGCGGCGGGGAATGGATGGATTTGCTGGCGGATAGCGCGGGCGCCGTCGCCGGGAGTCTCGCGTACCTCGCGCTGGGACGATGGAAAAGAAAACGGCCCCTGAAGGGCGTTGGCAAAAAATAAATACATTTGTCTCGAGACGGGCAACCCTCGCCTCGCTCCACAACATAACACCGTGATCATGAAACAAGAACTATCCATGCCCGACCTCCTACAGTGCGCCGGGAAGTTCAAGCAAACCTTCAAGCACGTCGCCCTCAAGGAGATCGAAACCTTCCTCGAGGACGCCTCCGTGAAGGAATACAGGAAGGGAGAGCTGGTCTACGCGGAAAATACCCGCGTCAAGGGATGCTTCCTCCTCTACTCCGGCGTCGTGAAGATCTTCCAGACAGGAAGCGGGGGAAAAGAGCAAATCATCCGCCTCGGGAAGGAAGGCGACATCTTCGGCTTCCGGTCAATCATCCGGGAGGAGACTACATGTACCTCGGTAACAACGCTCACCAACTGTATTCTTTGCCGCGTGCCCGGGCAAGCGCTACTGCAAGCCATCGCCCGTGACCCCGCCTTCGCCCGCGCGATGATACAAATCGCCTGCAAGGAGCTGGGCGAGGCCAATCGATATATCAAGGACGTCGCCCAAAAACACGTGAAAACAAGGCTCGCGGAGATCTTGCTACGGCTCGCGGGCGATTTCGGGCTCGAGGAGGACGGGACGCTGGCCATCAACCTGAAACGGGAGGATCTCGGGAACTTCGTCGGGACGGCCACGGAAACTCTCATCCGCCTCCTCTCCGAATTGAAAGTCGAACGCGTCATCGAGACCAGGGGCCGACGCGTCAGGATCTTGAACGTCGAAAAACTACGGGATTTGTCGCGATAACAAGCAAAAATGGCCCCCGGAATGTCTCGCGCCACGTGAAATCACCCGCTTGTCTAACTAGATTTCTCGCTTGTCTAATTAGACAAGTCATTTGTCTAACTAGATTTCTCGCTTGTCTAATTAGACAAGTCATTTGTCTAACTAGATTTTTCACTTGTCTAACTAGAAAAGTCGCTTGTCTAATTAGACAAGTCATTTGTCTAACTAGATTTCTCGCCTGTCTAACTAGAAAAGTCCGTTGTCTAACTAGAAAAGTCGCCCGTCTAACTAGATTTCTCGCCCGTCTAACTAGAAAAATCGACTGCCGGCACGCGAAAAAAAGACTCCCGCGACGACAAGCAACAAACTCCAAACAACCTCAAACCGCGAGAAGTACATCTCTCGAACGCGTTTGCAAAACCGTCATTTCCCCTTCCCTTCACGATTTTAGCGCGATCCCGCTCCCGGTCCCGGGAAATCGCTTATCTTTGTCCCCGTACAAATAAATATACCCTTATGAAACACTTGACTTCTTTTCTACTGTTGTTCCCCGTGCTGGCAGGGATTCTCCTCGGCGGCTGCCAGGGAAACGGAAAAATGGTTCACTACCAGGCCATTCCAGCGAACGCTACCATGCTCTACTCCGTCCACCTGGAGACGATCCTGCAAACGTCGGGCGTGGGCGATAAAATCGCCGAACATGCCTCGCGCAGCGCGGTACACCCCGCGTTGACCGGTATCCTGAAAGACCGTGCATCCCTGGGACTTGACCTCGACGACTTGCTCTTTTTCCTCGCCAACGCGGAGGCCCCGGCAGGCGTGAACTTCCCGCGAGTGGGATTCGCCGCGCGGATCACCGACCACGCGAAGTTCTTGAAAACCCTGGGCCTGCTGAAGGACTCCGGGAGACTCTCGATCACGAAAAAGAAGGACTACTCCGTCGCCATCGTCAGCGGCATGGAAATCTCGCTCACCTTCAACAAGAAAGTCGTGGTCGGGCTGGCCGAGAACGACCGCGAGGAGGCCTTCGCGAGCCAGTTGCTGGCCCAGTCGAAAGATAAAAGCATCCTCGCGGACGAGAAAATCGCGCGCGCGTTCGCCGGCAAGGAGGAGTTTAAAGGGTACATCGACTTCAGAACCTTCTCCTCGTTCTTGCCCGTCGATCTTGCCCTCCCGGAGGCCATAAACATGGCCGGCATCGCCAAGCTGGGCTTCCCAGACGGGGCAATCCGTCTCGAGACGCGGGTACTGTCGGCCGACTCGACGCTGCTCGCGCGGCAAGCCAAACAGAACCGACCCGCCACGCTCTCGCAACTGGCCTACTTCCCGGATTCCCCGCTCTTTATCTCCACCACGAACGTGAACGGGGAAGAGGCCTACACGTTCATGCAAAAGTTCTTTAACGAGGCCGCGCGCGCGATCCCACCCTCGATGAACACGAGTATCAATACCCCCGTGATCGAAACCCTCTCGAAAATATTCGAGATATATAACTCTATCGATGGAGACTTCACGCTCGGTATCCTCCCCGGGATGCCCGTCCCCTCGTTCCTGCTCTACGCCAAGGTCAAGGACACGCGCCTGCTGAACGTGTTCAACAAGTTCCTGTCGCGGGAATATATCCCGCTGGTCACCAACAGGACAGAGCTCGCGCCGGATAACTACCGCGTCGACCTCTCCTTCCCCGGTCTCAGCCTCTTTTACGGGGTGAAGGACGGGCAATTCGTCCTCACGAACGAAGAGAAACGCTACGCGAACGCGAACGCGCCAACGGAAAACTCCTTCAAGGACTCCGCGCTGGCCAAGAGAATACCAAAAGGGACAACAGGGTACTTCCTGCTTGATTTCCAGCCAGTGCTACAAACAGTATCCGTGGTCACCGGCATGTTAGGACACGCGATCCCGCCCCAAATAACCGAAACACTGTCGCGCGTCCGGTACCTGGAAGGATTCGTGGAAAGTGAAGGAAACTTGATATTGCAAGTGGAGTTCTCAGACCCGAAAACGAATGTCCTGAAACTGATCGGGGAGATCATCAAATTCGAAATTCACTAACACGTGCAAAAAATCACGCTGCAAGGGGTGCTTCCCCTCGTCTTCCAGTCCGCCCCGCCGCGAGACTCGGGGGTCTGGACGCGAGATATCTCCTTCGCCAGGGGACAACTTTACCTGGTCGAGGCCGCCTCGGGAAGGGGGAAGACATCCCTTTGCAGCTACCTCCACGGCTCCCGCCTGGACTACTCCGGACGCGTACTTTTCGACGACGAGGACGCCGCCCGCCTCTCCCCCGCGGCATGGGGCAAGATCCGACGCTCCTCGCTGGGTATCATCTTCCAGGGCCTGCGACTCTTCCCGGAACTAACCGCGCTCGAGAACGTCCGGCTCAAAAACCGCCTGACCGGCTTCCGCGACGAACGCTGGATACGCGACGCCTTCGAACGCCTCGGGATCGCCGATAAATTGAACGCGCCCGTGGCAAAAATATCTTTCGGACAACAACAACGAGTCGCCCTCGCGCGAGGATTGTGCCAACCCCTCGATTTCCTCCTGATGGACGAGCCCGTAAGCCACCTCGACGAGGAAAATAGCCGCAGGGCCGGGGAATTGATCCTGGAAGAAGCCACGCGAACAGGCTTCGCCGTCATTGCAACCTCCATCGGGAAGCACGTCGAACTCCCCTATCACCAGATCCTCCACCTATGAATATCATCCGGAAACTCCTCCTGTACAAGCACCTCAGCTGGACACAACTGACAGGATTCTTTATCGCCGGCCTGGCAGGCTCGGGCATCGTCCTCTTCGGCGTGCAAGCATGGGCCGACGTGCACCCCTTCTTTAGCCCGGACGACGGCTTTATCCGGAAAGATTACATCGTGATCACGAAAAAGATAACCACCATCGGCCTCATCGACAAGCAAGCGACACTCTTCTCTCCCAACGAGCAGGAACAGCTACGAGCACAACCCTTTGCCGACCGTGTCGGGGCCTTCACCGCCTCCCGCTTCCGCGTCTCCGCCGGCATCGAGGCGGGCGGGACAGGCTTCGCCACCGACATGTTCTTCGAATCAGTGGCCGACGAGTTCGTCGACGTGAAGTCCGACCGATGGACCTTCTCCGCCGGCGACGACGAGATCCCCATCGTCATCCCGAGAAATTACCTGAACCTCTATAATTTCGGGTTCGCCCGCTCGCGCGACCTGCCCCGGATCTCCGAGAGCGTGATCGAAATGCTGCACCTGACGGTTCGCGTCGCCGGGAACGGGAAAAACGACACCTACAAGGGCAAGATCATCGGATTCTCTAACCGCCTGAACACGATCCTCGTGCCGGAAACCTTCATGACGTGGGCCAATAACTATTACGGGAACAGCGCCGCCGGGAACCCCGCCCGCCTGATCGTCGAAACAAGAAATCCCGCCGACAAGGAGATCGCTCGCTATTTCCAGGAACGGGGCTACGAGGCCGAAAATGACAAGCTGAACGACGGGAGCGTCGTCTGGTTCTTGAACCTGCTCACGACCTTTGTCGTCGGCATCGGCCTGTTGATCTGCGCCCTCGCCCTTTACCTGCTCACGATCTCCATTTACCTGGTCATCCAGAAGAATAGCGAGAAATTGATGACGCTCTCGCTACTGGGCTACCGCGCGAGGGAAATCGCCGCGCCTTACCAGGCCCTTGTCGTGATCGTGAACGCTGTCGTGGCGGCGTTAGCGCTTGGCGGGACGCTCGTTGCCCGTTCTTTTTACATCCCGTTCCTGACGCGGATCTGGCCGGAATTCGCTCCCGGGAACATCTTCCCCGCGTTGCTTTGCGGCATCTCCCTTTTCCTGCTTGTCTGCCTGTTAAATATCGTCGCCGTCCGCGTTCGCGTCCGGAAAATCAACACGCGATCTTTCTAAAGTAATTACATTCACCCACAACGGGATAAGCCGTCCGTTGTCTCCCGCGATCCTCCCGGAAAGTTTCACCAATCTCGCTCGCGGGTGCGCCAATGCCCCTCGCGGTGACGTCATCCTGGCTTCAAGTGATGTCACTTTAGCTTCAAGTGACGTCACTTTAGCCATATTCCACGAATATTAAGCATGTTAAAAGGAGAACGCGAGAGAGGAAAAACGAAACAAGGGGACGAGTTTTCGTCCCCTTGCCCTTGTCATGTCGTTACCCGTTATTTCAGCATCTCCTCGAAGTGGCGGACATCGTCCTCTCGTTCCCTGGAGCAGATCATCAGCACGTTATCGCGCCCGGCGACAATGCAATCGTTCATCCCGGCGACCACGACGCGAGAACCACGAGGAAGATCAACGATACAGTTAGAAGAATCGAGGAAAAGAACGCCCTCGCGACAGATATTGCCCCGTTCGTCCTTCTCGCTGACCTCTCGAAAGGCGCGCCAGGTGCCGACATCCGACCAGCCGAAGTCGCCCTTGACCGCGTAGACGCGCGCGGCCCGTTCCATGATCCCGAAATCAATAGAGATGCTGGGGCATCGGTTGTAGAGACGTTCGATATTCCCGGGGTCGTCGGGGCGTTCGGCGTTCAGGTAGTCGTCCCGGAAGAGGAGGTGAATCGGCTCGAGGTGCGTGGCGAACTCCTCGATGATCCCGCGGACCTGCCACGCGAAGATGCCTGTGTTCCAGAGGAAATCGCCGGAATGAATGAACGCGAGGGCACGCGCCTCGTCGGGTTTCTCGGTGAATGTCTTGACGCGGTAGACCCCGTCGACGGGATCGTGCTTTTCGAGCTGGATATAGCCGTAGCCTGTTTCCGGTCGCGTGGGAGGAACGCCGATGGCGAGCAGGCCGCCGTGTTTCGAGACGAACGCCGCGCCTTGTTTGATATTCTCGCGGTACGCGTTGTCATTGGAAATGAAGTGGTCGGAAGGGACGACGACCATCGTGGCGTCGGGATTCTCCCGGGCGATCCTGTAGGCGGCGTAGGCGATACACGGCGCGGTGTTTCTCCCGAAAGGCTCCTCGAGGAGATTCCCGGGGAGCAGCGCGGGGAGTTGCTCGCGGACGAGGCTGGCGTGAGCGATACCGGTGACGACGAGGATATTTCGCGCGGGGAAGAGCGTCGCGGCGCGTTCGAAAGTTTCTTGCAGGAGGCTTTTCCCGGTATTCATGACATCCCGGAATTGCTTCGGGCAGGCGCTACTGCTGAGCGGCCAGAGCCGTTTCCCGGCCCCCCCGGCCATGATAACGCAGAAGGTGTTCGTGTTCATAATCATTGTTTTCGTGATTTTGTTTGCCGAATGTAGTGATAATCCCGTGAAGTATGCCTATTTTTACGATAAATTTAAAAGAAGAGAAGCATACATGAAATTCCTGGAAACCATTGGGGCCTACCTGTTATTCATGAGGCGGATTTTTGCCCGTCCGGAGCGCCGGCGGGTCTTCTTTCGCGAGATGACGAACGAGCTGGAGAAACTGGGGTTAAACTCGATTGTGCTCGTGATGATCATATCGTTTTTTATCGGCGCGGTATTGACGTTGCAGACGGCGTATAACATGTCGAACCCGCTGCTGCCGCGCTACCTGATTGGCTACCTGACGAGAGAGACGCTGCTGCTGGAGTTCTCGTCGACGATCGTGAGCCTGATCCTCGCGGGGAAAATCGGGAGCAATATCGCGTCGGAGATCGGGACGATGCGGGTCACCGAGCAAATCGACGCGCTGGAGGCGATGGGGGTCAACTCGGTATCGTACCTTGTCGGGCCGAAGATCGCGGCGGCACTGGTAATCAACCCCGCGCTATATGTTTTCAGTGTTTTCATCGGGATTATCGGCGGATTCCTCGCGGGGTTAAGCGCCGGCAGCGTGAATTACGACGACTACATCAACGGGCTGCACTTCGAGTTTAATCCCTATTACGTGACCTACTCGATCATCAAGACGCTCTTTTTCGCTCTCGTCTTCACCTCCATTCCTGCTTTTTACGGCTACAACACGCGGGGAGGAGCGCTCGAGGTGGGCAAGGCCAGCACCCGGTCGGTGGTGGATAGCAGCATAACGATCCTCGTGGTCAACCTTATTTTAACAAAAATCCTGTTATAGATGATAGAGGTAAAAGGCGTGACGAAATATTTCGACACGAAGAAAGTACTGCAGGAGGTCTCCGCGACCTTCGAGAAAGGAAAGGTAAACCTGATCATCGGGAAGAGCGGATCGGGCAAAACGGTGCTCCTCAAGTCGCTGATCGGGCTATTGCCCGTCGACGCGGGGCACATCGCCTTCGACGAACGGGAAATCACCGGCGACAACATGAAAAACATGAAAGAGATTCGCAAGGAAATGGGCGTCGTTTTCCAGGGGGGGGCGCTCTTTGATTCCCTTCCCGTGATTGAAAACGTGATGTTTCCGCTCCATCTCTTCACCCGCTCCGGCGAGGCCGAGAAGCGCGAACGGGCGCTCTTCTGCCTGCGCCGCGTGAACTTGAACGACGTCGGCCATCTCTACCCGGCGGAGCTGAGCGGGGGGATGAAAAAACGGGTGGCCATTGCCAGGGCGATCGTTTTGCAACCGCGCTATCTCTTTTGCGACGAGCCAAACTCCGGGCTGGACCCCCTGACGGCCATCGTGATCGATAATCTCCTCTCGGAGCTGACGCACGAGTACGGGATGACGACAATTATTAACACGCACGACATGAATTCCGTCTTCGAGATCGGGGAGAATATCATTTTTATCCACGAGGGGAGAAAAGAATGGGAAGGCGACCGCGAGGCGATCCTCCACTCCACGAACCAGGCACTGAACGAGTTCCTCTTTACCTCGAAATTCAACCGGATGGTAAAAGAAAACATATCATGAACCGCGGAAAGATTTTACTTGCCCTCGTCGCCGCGCTTTTCGTCGTCGTCGCCTGCTCGCGCGCGCCACTGGGAGAGAGGCGCTTTACCGCCCTCCTGATCGACTTGCACACCGCCGACGCGATCCTCTCGGACGCCCGGGTCGCGCCCATCTCCGAACAGGAAAAACGCGCGTATTACGCCGGGCTTTTCGAAAAATACGGCATCACGCGTGTCGATTTCGACTCCTGCGTCCGCTATTACGCCGGCACGAACCGCTACGAGCGCATCTACGAGGCCGTCACGCGGGAACTCAATCGAAGGGACACCGCCAACCTGCTCGTCTGGGCCGAACTCACGCGGGAAGACACGGTGAATCTCGCCAAAATCTTTACCGTGAACACGCGAGACACGCTCGTCGAGGAATATATCCGGGCCGGCATGGAGATCATCGACACGTTATACGCGATCGTCCCCCGCGCGCGGCTCGTCATCGCGGACACGCTACCCATCAACGACATTAATCCCTGCTATCGCGTTGATCTCGACTCCCTCCGGGCGGGATATTACGAAATGCGAATGCGCGTCAAGTTCGACACCGCGACGACAAATAGCCGCGTCCGCGCCCTCTTTATCTCCCCCGACGGGGACACCGTACGCGTCAGGGAGATCCTCGCGCGAAAAGATCCTTTCCCCCGCGAGTACACCTGGAATTATTACCTCACCGACTCGGCAAGGCACGACAGGTTGCACGTCGATATCCTCGAACCGGATTCCGCCGACGCCACCCGCGAGGGATGGATCACCGGCCTCAAGCTCTACCGGAAGTTCCTGCCGCCCAAGGAAGCGCGACGCGTGATCGAACAACAACAACTATGGCAACAACGAAGAAGGTAGCCGCGCATTACATATTATTGCCCGGTTGCCCGCTCCTGAAAAACGGGATCGTGACCTGGACAACGGGGGAAAAACCGCGCGTCGAGGTAAACGTCCACCCCGGGAAGGAGCTACAAGGGGTGGAATTTCACGCGGGAATGATCGTCGCGGAACGCGTCCGGGAACAAATCCGCGACTGGCAACCAGGGGATTCGCTCGTCAAGCGCGTCGAACATCTCTACGCGGCGGGCGAGGAATCAACGCGCGCGCTGGCGATCATTCAAGGGGCCGACTGGAAACGGCTCGCGTGGACGGGACGAACAATCATCACCAAAATCACTTGACATGGAAGGAACCGTGATCATCTACACCGACGGCTCGTCCCGTGGAAATCCCGGCCCCGGCGGCTACGGCGTGGTCATGCTCTATAACGCTCATCGCAAGGAACTCTCTGCCGGCTACCGTTTAACAACGAACAATCGCATGGAGCTGCTCGCCGTGATCATCGCCCTGGAGGCCCTGAAACAAAAGCACTTTCACGTGAAGATTTACACCGACTCGCGCTACATCGTGGACGCCGTCGAGAAACGCTGGGTGTTCAAGTGGGAGGGCGCGGGCTTCCACAACAAGAAAAACCCGGACTTGTGGCGTCGTTTCTTGCGCTTGTACCGGGAGTACAACGTCCACTTCGAGTGGGTCCCCGGACACGCGAACGTCGAGTGGAACGAGCGTTGCGACAAGTTGGCCACCACCGCTTCCTGGACGACCACCCCGCTGGTCGACGACTACTACGAGGAGCAGGAAATGGAAAACAACGCCCCCGGGAAGATCATTTAACGCGCTTTTCAAGCCCCAACCGGAAGATTAACAATGCCTCGCGGGATATTTTCCCGCGCCGCCGTCCCTCTCGCGCTCTCGCCGCGTTCCGTTGATTTATTCTTTTACCGCTCGCGTCCCCCCGTCCCGTTTTTACTCGCCGATGCCCGGTAGACTCCCTGCCATCCCTGGGAGCTCCTTTCATGCCTGAAATCTTCTTTCATAACCATCTCGTTATTAGACTTCAAACATTTTTTGTTTGAGCTCAAATACAAAATATTTGAACTCAAATACTTTTTATTTGAGCTCAAATAGTTTTTGTTTGAGCTCAAATATTTTTTATTTGAACTCAAATATTTTTTATTTGAACTCAATCACGAATTATTTGAGCTCAAATATTTTTTATTTGAACTCAAATATTTTTTGTTTGAGCTCAAACACGAATTATTTGAGCTCAAATACTTTTTATTTGAGTTCAAATATTAATTATTTGAGTTCAAATATTTTTTATTTGAGCTCAAATAATAATTGTTTGAGCACAAATACTTTTTATTTGAGTTCAAATAATGATTATTTGAGTTCAAATATTTTTTGTTTGAGTTCAAATAAAAATTATTTGAGTTCAAATAATTTTTATTTGAGCTCAAATATTCCATGTTTGAGTTCAAATAATAGATAAAAGGACACGGGCAGGGAGGGGGTGAGGACGGTCGATAGCAATCTGGGAAAGAACGACTTGCCACCTCGTTACATGGACGACGCGGCGAGCGCGACAAGGGATTTACCACGAGGAAAGGGGAGAGAGGGGTGGAGAATCTCCCGCGCGAGAAAACAGGAAACAAGACGGATGGACGATACTCCCCCGTCGCGGGAGCAAAAACCGGGGGAAAAGAACCGGAAACGAACGAGAGAGAGATGGCCAGGGAGAAAACGAGAGTTCACGGGGTTGTAAAATAAATGTAACCGGGAGGTAATATCCCACCCGTACGTTCGCGGCG
The DNA here is from genome assembly GCA_031279175.1 of Odoribacteraceae bacterium. Taxonomy (GTDB): domain Bacteria; phylum Bacteroidota; class Bacteroidia; order Bacteroidales; family Marinifilaceae; genus JAIRKS01. Next base: position 6,523 of record JAITJA010000074.1, on the reverse strand, counting down.
TAAAAGACGAAAAAACATGAAAAGAACAACACGCGTACACGCTCTCCTCGTTGCACTCCTCCTCGCGCCCGGCACGGTAACGGCTCGAGAAATCGACCCGCCGGTCGTCGTCGAGGGTCGCGTGACCGACGCTTCCACCGGCGAGCCCCTCGTTGGCGTCACCGTCCTGCTCAAGGGCGAGCACCGTGGCGCCGTCACCGACACGGGAGGACACTACCGCGTGAACCGCGTCGAGGGCGACAGCTGCACGCTCGCCATCAGTTACATATCTTACAAAAGCGTCGAGAAGAAAGTCGCCCTGAACAACGGCGGTGAAGTACGCGTCGACGTGGCCCTCGAGAGCAGCGCCACGCTGATCAACGAAGTCGTCGTCAGCGCCCGCGCCCGCCGGGACACGGAAAACGGCATGGTCAACACCATTCGACAAATGACTGGGGTGGCCAGCGGCGTCTCCTCCGCGCAAATCGCCAAGACGCCCGACCGCCTCGCCTCCGAGGTCATGCGGCGCGTCCCGGGCGTCACGGTCATCGAGGATCGCTTCATCGTCGCCCGCGGGCTACCGGCCCGGTACAACGCTACCTGGTTGAACGGCATGACGCTGCCCACGGAAGGCGACGGTCGCGCCTTCCCCTTCGACCTCGTCCCGGGCAGCCAGATCGACCACCTCATCGTCTATAAATCGCCGTCGCCGGAGATCCCCGCGGACTTCTCCGGGGCCTTCGTCCGCGTCATCACCCGCGGCGTTCCCGACGAGAACCGCCTCGAGATCGGCATCGCCACCGGCATGAATACCCGGGCGGGCTCCCGGCAGTCGCGCCATAACCCGGGCAGCGCCACGGACTTCCTCGGGTTCGACGCGGGGAAACGCGCGCTGGCCAGCGACTTCCCCGCGCGGCTGGACCCCGACGCCAGTCCCGCCGCGATCACCCGCCTGACGCGCGAGGGCTTCAATAACGACTGGAGCATCAAGCAATCCGCGACTTTGCCCGACGTTCGCCTGTCGATGCTCCTCGCCCGGCGATTCGAGGGGGCGCGAGGGGAGCTGGGAAGTGTCACCGCGCTCGCGTACAGCTACTCCTTTACCCGCGTCACGGGCATGAAAAACGCGCGGTACGGCATTTATTCCGCCGCCGCGGACGCCCCCGTCTATCTCGACGATTATATCGATAACCGCTACTCGAGAGACGCCCGCGTGGGGCTCTTGCACGACTGGACATGGAAACCCGCGCCGGGACATCGCCTCGAGTGGAAGAATATCCTGAATGTCCTCGGGAATAATCGCCTCATCGAACGGGCCGGGATCAAGGACATGAGTAGCATGTATTACCGCGTGCAAACGGAGATGCGATACGCGTCGCGGGCAACCTACGCCGGGCAGTTCGCGGGGAGCCACGAGGCCGGTAAGGACGCGCGACTCTCCTGGGAAGCCGGCTACTCCATCGCCACGCGAAACGAACCGGATCGCCGGATCATCACCTATCACGAGGGCATCGGCTCCGCGGCGGATATCCCTACCGTCGTCCCGGTAAACGAGAGCATTACGCGCTATTTCCAGTACTCGCGCGACCACGGGATTACCACCCGGGCCGATTACAAGCGCCCCCTCCGCGGCGTCGCGCTGGAGACGGGCCTGCTCGGGGAATTTCGCGAGCGGGAGCTGTCCCCCAGGGAGTTTATTTATCGCTATGACAAGCTCTCGAGCGACGAACGGCAGGTGTACCTCCGCCTCCCCTTCCAGGAGATGCTCCAGGAACAGTACCTGGGCGCCGACAAGGTCTATATCGACGAGATCTCCCGGAAAACAAGCGCCTTCAATGCCGCCACGACTCTCGTCGCCGGGTATGCCGCCATCGAAATCAAGCGGGGGGAGCTCGGGGTCCGGGCCGGGGCGCGCGCCGAATATTATCGCACGCGCCTCACGCGCGACCGCTCCGACGCCCCGGAACTCACGCTGACAACTACCCGACGGGAGCATGACACCGGCATTTTCCCCTCGATCAGTGCACGGTACTCGCGAGGCAAACACCAGACGCGCGTCGCCTACGGGCGCTCTATCAACCGCCCGGACCCGCGCGAGATCTCCCCCACCGTCTATTATGACTTCGACCTTTTTAGCGAGATCGGCGGAAACGAGAACCTCGCGGCCGCCACGATCGATAACCTCGACCTGCGCCACGAGTATTATCCCTCGCCCGGCGAGAGCATCAGCGTCGCCCTCTTCTACAAGCACTTCCGGTCGCCCATCGAATGGACTTTCGTGGACATGGGCGGCTCTCTCCGCTATAATTACGAGAATGCCCGGGAGGCCGTCAACTGGGGCGTGGAGGTGGACGCGCGCCAACGCTTCGGGAGTATCACCACCCTGCTTAACGTCGCCTGGATCAAGAGTAACGTCCGCTTCGCTCCCGGCGAGGTGGTCTCCGAGCCAGATCGCCCGATGCAAGGACAATCCCCGTACGTCCTCAACGCCGGGGTGTTCCACGAAAAAAACGGGCTGCACGTGTCGCTGCTCTATAACCGCGTCGGGAAACGAATCGTCGGCCTCGGGAAATCAAATAGCGTCCTCCCGGACGTGAACACGCTTATCCCGGACTCTTACGAGATGCCCCGCGACCTCGTCGACGCGAGCGCCCGCCTCCGCCTGGGACGCGCCGAGATCCACCTGTCCGTCAAAGACCTGCTCTCCGCGCCCGTGGTCTACAAGCAGTTTCCACGCTTCACGAGCGAGGGGAAGACCTACCAGAGAGAACAAATCACGCGCAAATATCGCCCCGGCTGCTCGGTAAGCGCCGGGATCACTTTAAAAATAGAGTAACCTCAAAATTCTTTTTACATGAAAACAAACAGACTTTTCACGGGCATCGCGCTCGTGGCATGTGCCCTCCTCGCGGGTTGCGACGGGGATGACAACAACGAGACGCCCGTCGTCCCGCAAACATTCGACCTCGGCGACGGGTCAAAGGAAAATTTCGAGATCACGGTCAACACGACCCTCTCCTACCCGAACACTTACAATCTCCGCGGCTTCGTCTACGTGCCAAACGGGGTCACGCTCACGATCGAACCGGGCGTTATTATTAAAGGAGAGAAATCCACGTGCGGTACGCTCATCGTCGAACGCGGCGGGAAAATCATCGCGCAAGGCACGCGCGAACGCCCCATCGTCTTTACCTCGGCCCGGGCTCCCGGGCAACGCGCCGCGGGCGACTGGGGAGGCATTATCCTCCTCGGGAAAGCCCCCAATAACATGGGGGAGCAAACCATCGAGGGCGGCGTGCGCTCGAACCACGGCGGTAGTGACCCCGCCGACAACTCCGGCGTGTTAAGCTACGTCCGGGTCGAGTTCGCCGGCGTCGAGTACTCCCCCGACAACGAGATCAACGGCATCACCTTCGGCTCTGTCGGCTCCGGCACGACCCTCGACCACCTGCAAGTATCGCGCTCCGGCGACGACGCCTTCGAGTGGTTCGGCGGGACGGTCAATGCCCGCTACCTCGTCGCCGACGGTAGCTGGGACGATGATTTCGACACCGACAACGGCTTCAGCGGGAAAATCCAGTTCGCCATTGCCGTGCGCGACCCGCGCGTCGGCGACAAATCCGCGTCGAACGGCTTCGAATCCGATAATAACGCCAACGCCTCTTCCACGCCAGGCAACTTTACGCGGCCCGTCTTCGCCAACGTGACGCTCGTCGGCCCCGTCGCCGACCCCGCTACCTACACCGACCAGGCCGGCGTTAACGGTAGCTCTACCGGCGCGCGCTTCCAGGCCGCCTTCCACCTCCGCCGCAATACCCAGCTGAGCGTCTTTAATTCCCTCGCCGTCGCCTACCCCATCGGCCTGATCATCGAGAATGACAAGGGATCTACCACCCGGCAATGGGCTACCGACGGGCTGCTGAATGTCACGAACTGCGCCTTCGCCGGCATGTACAAGAATTTCCAGGACGCGCAAGCGTGGGCCAACGGGTCACAATGGAACGACGAAGACCCCGGGACGTTCGCCTCGGAATATTTCTCGCGGGCCGGGGGAGGCAATAGCCTCTTCGCGTCGATCGCCGGGGCAAAGCTGTCCGGCACTCCCTTCACGACCTCTTCCATCGCGGTGTTCCCGGCAACAGGTAGTCCCCTGGGTGCGGCCGCCTGGACAAATTCCCTCGTCTCCTCGTGGTTCGAGAAGGTAAGCTATATCGGCGCTTTCAGCCCGACGGAGAGCGCCGCGTCTAACTGGATGACGGGATGGTGTAACTTCGATCCGCAAAACACCGTCTACTGACCAACAAGGATACGATAACAAATAAACCCGGATCGACCGCCCCGCGAGGGAACGGTCGATCTGTTTTTTTAAAGGGATGACAAGAGGCCGGGGTCAATCCATCATCAAGTTCATGTAAGGCGGGTAAATATCGTCGCGCAACAGGAAGCCGGTTAACTCCTCGATGTTCATTCGCTCCACCGACCTCCCGGTAACGCCCTGGACGCGCCGGCAATGCCCGTGCTCGAGCGCGAAGGTTCCGTTGTTGCCGGGGATGATCTCGTCGACAACCTGCAGGAGGCGACATTGGCCGGGGTGGCGCGCGGCATGTAACCGGAGGAATAACCCCGCGTCCAGCACGCGCGCCATCCCGTAAGGCTTTGTCGCGTCGGCGGGGCCGGGTATTCTCGTCCACTCCTGCTTTTTTCCCGGCCAGCACGTGGTGATTGCCCGGGCCAGCGCGTGGCGCGCCCCCGGGGTGTCGCTTATCTCTTCCTTGATGATCACTTTCCCGTCTTCCGGGGCGACGAGGGCAACCCCCTCGATGAGATCTCCCGGCGAGAAGGCGGCAATGATCGCGCCACCGGAGAGGGCAAGCTCTTCGGCAATCGCCTCGAAATCCTCGCTATCGTGGAGCACGCGCGTGCCGGACGGGGGGAGGCGAGCGTCAAGAAAGGCGCGGGCCTCGCCCGGGGAGATCTCCCGCGTGACGGAGAGCGGGTAGTCATGCCCGTCGTCGCGCTCCTCGACACGCGCCCGGTCGAAGACAGCGGAATATCCCGAGCGCTTGTAATATTCGAATAGCCCCTCCCCGGAGGGGATGAGCGCCGAGAGGGCATAGCCGCCCGCCCGCGCGTCGCGGAGGGAGTCGGCAAGAAGGCGCGTCATGATCCCCTCGCCGCGGCGCTCCTCGCGGGTGCAGGCCCCGGCCACGTAAGCGAGGTCGACGACCCGGCCGGGGGTGGCGGCGCGGTAAGGCACGAGGATCAGGGAGGCGACGACGCGCCCGTTTTCCCTGTACGCGCGGGCACGTCCCGGGCGGTACTTGGCGGTAAAATAGAGGCGGACGAACTCGTCGCTGACATCAAAGCAGTCGTGCCAGATGTCGACAAGCTCTTCCCGGGTGGCATTTTCCATGGCGTTGCTTTTTTCTCGCGAAGATAGGGGAGCGGCGCGAGACTCCCGTTCCCCGCGTGATCAAATCTCCTCGCCGGGGATATTCCCGCGCGTCCCGCCGGCGGAAACGTCGACCCCGTTCAAGCGAAAAGGTGCAACGCGATCATCGCGCAAGCCTCGGCGTCGTGCAGGGCGTGATGACGCGCGTGGGAGGTGTGCCCGAGATAGGCGGAGACGGTATGCAGGCGATGATTACAGAGCCACGGCAGCCGGAAGGTGGCCGTCCGGAAAGTGCAATGGAACTCGTAATAAGGATACTCCAGGCCATACCTGCCATATACCTCCTGCAAGCACTCCTGCTCGAAGGCGCTGTTGTGCGCGACGAACGGCAACGACCGCGCGGCCTCGTGCACGTCTTCCCAGGCCCGCGGGAAGTCCGGCGCGAGGTCCGTGTCTTGATAACTCAGCCCGTGCACGCGCGTTGCCCAAGAGCTATAATAATTCGGGACGGGCCGCACGAGGCGATAAATCCGCTCCGTGATGCGCCTTTCGCGCACGATGACGACCCCGATACTACAAATACTGGATCGCTGCAAGTTTGCCGTTTCGAAATCAATAGCAGCGAAGTTTTCCGCGATAAATCTTTTTTTCATGGTGCAAAAATTTAAAACGCGAAAGTACCCCTTCCCGTTTATCGTGTAAACGCGGTATCGCTGCCTCTCGTTTTGATGAAACGCGGCGCGGCTATTCTATCTTATCGTGACGATTGTTGCCCCGTGGCCGTATTTCTGGAACGGGGCGTAGTTGTAGTGGTGTCTTTTATATCTCACGCGGAGCTCGCGGTACAAGTTCTGCCTGAGAACGCCGTTCCCCTTGCCGTGAATGAAAATAATCTGCTGGCCACGGCACGACGCGTATTCCTCCATGACGCGATGAAAGACCTCCATCTGGTGCTCGAGCACGTCCCTGCTCTCCATGCCGGCGAGGGTATCTAACAGCGTGTCGGCATGTAGATCCACCTCGATGACGGCCCGGGGGAGGGGGGAGCAAGAGGAGGGAGCGGGTTTATTTTCCCGCGCGAGCCGCCGGGGTTGGAAGAACTTCCCGGGGTCGATCGTCAAATCCCGCTCCTCGCCCGGGGGGGACGAGGGG
>JAITJA010000137.1 GCA_031279175.1 Odoribacteraceae bacterium | reverse complement strand
GACCGTGGGGAAGGTTTCCCCCTCGCGGGAAAGCCTCCCTGGGCCGTGGGGAAGGTTTCCCCCCCGCGGGACGTTTTCCCTGGAGCGCGTGGGAAAGTGTCCCCCGTTGGGACATCGCGTTGTTGACGACCAACCATGCAGGGGTAGCGGTCAGCCAGGGAGGGGCGGAAGATATTTTCCAGCGCGTCGTACGCCTTGCCTCGCGCGTGGTGGCTGGTATTGTTTTGCAACATGGTAAATTGCAGGATCCGCGCTTTTATTTTACATTCGCGATGCAATACAAAAGAGGGGGAAAGGCCCGCGGATCGTCTACTGGCGGTCGTGTCGCGGGAGTTTCCCCGGGTGGCTTACCAGTAATGATTGTTAAACGATAAAGAGAATGAGAAAAGAGAAAAAATTCATCACGTGTGACGGGAACGCGGCGGCAGCCCACGTGGCTTACATGTTCAGCGAGGTCTCCTGTATTTACCCGATTACTCCCTCATCGCCAATGGCCGAGTATGTCGACGAGTGGGCGGTTCAGGGGAGGAAAAACATCTTTGGCGAGACCGTCCGGCTCGTTGAGATGCAGTCCGAGGCTGGAGCTGCCGGGGCCGTTCACGGCGCGTTGCAGGCCGGCGCGTTGACGACAACTTACACGGCCTCCCAGGGGCTGTTGTTGATGATCCCGAACATGTACAAGATCGCCGGGGAATTGTTGCCCTGCGTGTTTCACGTGAGCGCGAGGGCGCTGGCGGCGCACGCGTTATCGATCTTCGGGGATCACGCGGACGTTTACTCGGCACGGCAAACCGGTTTCGCGATGCTGGCGAGCGGTTCGGTGCAGGAGGTCATGGATCTTTCGGCCGTGGCTCACCTGGCTGCTATCAAGTCGCGCGTGCCTTTCCTGAATTTCTTTGACGGTTTCCGTACTTCCCACGAGATCCAGAAGATCGAGCCGATCGAGGAGGAGGAGGTGCGCGGGTTGGTCGACATGGAGGCGTTGCAAGCTTTCCGCGACAGGGCGCAGAGTCCCGAGACGCCCGCCACGAGGGGGACCGCGCAAAACCCGGATGTTTATTTCCAGGGTCGCGAGGCGGCGAACGCGTTTTATGACGCGGTACCCGGTATCGTGGCCGGGTACATGGAGGAGATTTCCCGGGTGACGGGGCGCGCTTATCGCCCGTTTGATTATCACGGGGCCGCGGACGCCGAGCTGGTGATCGTTGCGATGGGGTCCGTGACGGAGACGATTCGCGAGGTGATCGATGATAAATTGTCTCGCGGCGAGAAGGTCGGGCTGGTAGCCGTTCACCTGTACAGGCCGTTCTCGGTGGAGCATTTCATGTCTGTCGTGCCGTCGTCGGTGAAGCGCGTGGCGGTGCTCGACAGGACGAAAGAGCCGGGCGCGAATGGTGACCCGCTCTACCTGGACACGCGTGACGCGTTTTACGGGACGGCGAACGCCCCGCTGATTGTCGGCGGCAGGTACGGGCTGGGGTCGAAGGACGTGACGCCGGCACAGGTGATTGCCGTTTACGAGAACCTGTCCGCTGCCGAGCCAAGGAATAATTTCACGGTGGGGATTACCGATGACGTGACTTTTCACTCGCTCCCGCTGGGGCCAGAGGTGAAGGTGACGCCGGAGGCCACGTACGAGGCGAAGTTTTACGGGCTTGGGTCGGACGGGACCGTGGGCGCGAACAAGAATTCTATCAAGATTATCGGCGGGGCCACGGACAAGTATTGCCAGGCCTATTTCGCGTATGACTCGAAGAAGTCGGGCGGGTTCACGGCCTCGCATCTTCGTTTCGGTGACGAGCCGATTCGTTCTACTTACCTGGTGACGACGCCCGATTTTGTCGCTTGCCACGTGCCGGCGTACGTGCACGCGTATGACGTGCTGAAGGGGTTGAAGCGCGGGGGGTCGTTCCTGCTGAACTCCTTGTGGGACGCCGACGAGGTGGGCGCTCATCTCCCGAACGGGATGAAACGTTACCTGGCAGGGCACGAGATTAATTTCTATATCATTAACGGTACGCGCCTGGGGCAGGAGCTGGGACTGGGTAATCGCACGAACACGATCATGCAGTCGGCGTTCTTCAAGATCACGAATGTTATCCCGTACGAGCTGGCGGTAAAGGAGATGAAGAAGGCTATCGACAAATCCTACGGCTCGAAGGGCGAGGCCATCTTGAAGAAGAATTACGCGGCGGTCGAGGCCGGGGGGAGCAACGTGGTGAAGGTGGAGATCCCCGCCGCGTGGAAGAGCTTGCCGGTAGGGGAGAACCGGGTGGACGAGCGTCGCCCGGCGTTTATACGCGAGGTGGTGGACGTGATGAACGCGCAGGCAGGCGACGACCTTCCCGTGAGTGCTTTTGCCGGTCGCGAGGACGGTACTTTTCCCGCCGGCACGAGCCGGTACGAGAAACGCGGTATCGCTATCGACGTGCCGGAGTGGCAGGCTACTAACTGTATACAATGTAACCAGTGCGCGTATGTCTGCCCTCACGCCGCGATCCGCCCGTTCCTGCTGACGGCCGCGGAGATGGACGCCGCTCCTGCCGGGACGGTCGCGAAGCCGGCCATCGGCAAGGAGTTAGCCGGTCACCAGTTCCGTATACAGGTTTCCCCGCTGGACTGTACCGGTTGCGGTAACTGCGCGGACATCTGCCCGGCAAAGGAGAAGGCCCTGTTGATGAAACCGCTCGCCTCGCAAGACGCGGAAGTCGGGCGCTTCACGTACATGGACGAGAAGGTAGGGTACAAGGCGCTCGTCGCCCCCGTCAACGTGAAGAACTCGCAATTCCAGCAGCCGCTGTTCGAGTTCTCCGGCGCTTGCGCGGGTTGTGGCGAGACTCCCTATATCAAGCTGATCACCCAGTTGTTCGGCGAGCGGATGATGGTGGCCAACGCTACCGGGTGCACCTCCATCTACGGTGGTTCGGCTCCCTCCACGCCCTATTGCAAGCATTACGTCTCGGGTCGCGGGCCGGCCTGGGCCAACTCCCTGTTCGAGGACAACGCCGAGTACGGGTTCGGCATGGCAGAAGGCGCTATCCGCCTGCGCGAACGGGTGAAACGGTTACTGGAAGAGCATCTCTCCTCGTTCTCGGAAGCCACGCGGGTGGTGGCCGGCGAGTGGATCGACGCGTATGCCGACGGCGACAAGACGCTGGCAACGAGTGACGCGTTAACCGCCGCGCTGGAGAAAGAAAACGTCCCCGTCGCCCGTGAGCTGCTGTACCTGAAAAAGTACTTCACGAAGAAATCGCAATGGATCTTCGGCGGCGACGGGTGGGCCTATGACATTGGTTACGGCGGCCTGGATCACGTGCTCGCCAGCGGTCAGGACGTGAACGTCCTCGTCGTTGACACGGAGGTCTACTCCAACACGGGAGGCCAATCCTCCAAGTCGACGCCGGTGGGCGCCGTGGCCAAGTTCGCGGCCAGCGGGAAACGCGTGCGCAAGAAAGACCTGGGCAT
>JAITJA010000046.1 GCA_031279175.1 Odoribacteraceae bacterium | reverse complement strand
GGAGCTCCCGGAAGTCCGCCCGACCCCCCGGCACGGTTCCGGGAGCCCCCGAAAGTCTCCCCTGACTCGTGGGAAGGTTCCGGGAACTCCCGGAAGTCCCCCACGGGCCGTGGGAAGATTCCGGTAGCCCCCGGAAGTCTCCCCGGGATCGGGGGAAGGTTCCGGTAGCCCCCGGAAGTCTCCCCGGGATCGTGGGAAGGTTCCGGGAGCCCCCGGAAGTCCCCCGCGGGCCGGGGGAAGGTTCCGGGAGCCCCCGGAAGTTCATGATATAATAAGAGTGCCCCTTGACGGGACACTCTCTCGCGTACTCGCGACATGTTTCTCTCACCCCGGGAGGCCGGTCTATACAAGGGGGGGCTAACCCGCGGGAGCACGAGGCCCGCTGGAGCAAGCGCGACGCGCGTTCCCCTGGCAGGGATAGATTATTGCATGTTTTCTACTCGCGACAAGCAGGGAAGAGACCCTTCTCGCGTCACCCGACCACGCCCTCTCGCAGGATGTCGTGCAGGTGTACGATCCCCTTGTAGTGACCCTCTTGATCGGTGACGACCAGTTGCGTGATGCTGTATTGCTTCATCACGCGGTGCGCGTTATATGCCAGTTCCTCCTCGAGGGTCGTCTTGGGTGTTGACGACATGATCTCCCCGGCAGTCAGCCCGTCCGTGTTCTCGTGCTTCTCCATCATGCGTCGCAAGTCGCCGTCGGTGATAATCCCGATCAGCTTGTTCCCCTCGTCGACGACGGCGACCGCGCCGAGTCTCCCCCTCGAGATGGCGAGGATCAAGGGGCGGATCCCGGTATTGACGTTCACGGCCGGCCTGTTGGCGCGATCATACACGTCGGCGACCCGCGTGTAGAGGCGTTTCCCGAGCGATCCTCCCGGGTGATACCTGGCGAAATCCCCGCTCGAGAAGCTCCTGCACTCGATCAGGCACATGGCCAGGGCGTCCCCCAGCACGAGCTGCGCGGTGGTCGAGCTCGTCGGTGCCAGTTCCAGCGCTCCCGCCTCCTTCTCGATCGTCGCCCTGAGGACGTGTCGGGCGTTTTTTGCCAGGAACGACCCCGCGTCGGAGACCATCGCGACGATATTGGCGTTTCCCACGTTGCGTATCAACGGGACGAGCATCTTGATTTCCGGCGTGTTCCCGCTCTTCGAGAGGCAGATCACGACGTCCTCCGGGCGAATCATCCCGAGGTCGCCGTGAATGGCGTCGGCGGCATGCATGAAGAATGATGGCGTGCCGGTAGAGTTCAAGGTGGCCACGATTTTCGTCGCGATCAGGGCGCTTTTCCCGATGCCGGTGAGTATCACGCGTCCCTTGCTCTCGTAAACGAGCTTGACGACGGCCTCGAAATCATCGTCGATGCAGGATTCCAGGTCGCGGATTGCTTTTGCCTCGTCTCGTATCACGTCGCGGGCGATTTTTTTTATGTCTACTGTCATGTCATGCTATTTAAGATGTGGTTTGCCGGGGGTAAAAACACCACCCTGTCCTTGTCTACTTCTAAATCCCGGTGGCAAAAGTATTATTTTTCCCCGGTTGGATTGTCTCTCGCCCCGGTAGAATTATCCCGCGCATTTTATTTGCACAACAAAATTAAGTTCTAAATTTGCATTCCCTTAAAGGATATTTCGTCCGGGAAGGGGAGTGATCTATCACGAGAATGAAGAACCATAATATTAAAACAAGAAGTGCAGAAGAAAATCAAATGGGAACGAAAATTGACTTACACGCTAAATTAAAGACGTATTTCGGTTTCGATAACTTCAAGGGAAACCAGGAGGCAATTATTAGAAACGTGCTGGCAGGGAAGAATATCTTCGTCCTGATGCCAACCGGGGGGGGGAAGTCGTTGTGCTACCAGTTGCCGGCCCTTATCCTCGAAGGCACGTCGATCGTGATTTCGCCATTGATCGCCTTGATGAAAAACCAGGTAGACGCCATGCGCGCGTTTAGCGAGACGGAGGGCGTTGCCCATTTCATGAATTCTTCCCTGAACAAGACAGAGATTATTAAGGTGAAAGAGGACGTGGTGAGCGGGAAAACGAAACTGCTCTACGTGGCGCCCGAATCGTTGACGAAGGAGAGCAATGTCGAGTTCCTGAGGAAGATTCATATCTCCTTTTTCGCCGTGGACGAGGCCCACTGTATCTCCGAGTGGGGCCACGATTTCCGCACGGAATACCGGAGGATTCGCCCGATCGTCGAGCAAATCGGTAGAGCGCCGATCATCGCCCTGACGGCAACGGCAACGCCAAAGGTGCAGCACGATATACAAAAGAACCTGGACATGCTGGACGCGCTGGTGTTCAAGTCCTCGTTTAATCGCCCGAACCTTTATTACGAGGTGCGCCCCAAGATTGAACCGGCAAAAGAGATTATCAAGTATATCAAGAATAACGAGGGGAAGTCAGGGATTATATATTGCCTGAGCCGCAAGCGAGTGGAGGAGCTGACCGAATTGCTCAACGTGAACGGGATCAAGGCCGCCGCCTATCACGCCGGTATGGACCCGATCGCCAGGAGCACGAACCAGGACAGGTTCTTGATGGAGGAGGTGAATGTTATCGTCGCCACCATCGCCTTCGGGATGGGCATCGATAAGCCGGACGTGCGCTTCGTGATCCATTACGATATCCCGAAGAGCCTCGAGGGGTATTACCAGGAAACCGGACGCGCCGGACGGGACGGCGGCGAGGGGATATGTCTCACCTTTTATAGTTACAAGGATATCCAAAAGCTGGAGAAGTTCATGCAGGGGAAGCCGGTTGCCGAGCAGGAGATCGGGAAGCAATTACTGCTCGAGACGGTCTCTTACGCGGAGTCTTCCTTGTGCCGGCGGAAAGTGCTGCTGCATTATTTCGGGGAGAACTATCCCGACGAGAACTGCGGGTCGTGCGACAATTGCCTCTACCCGAAGAAGGAATTCGAGGGGAAGGAGTTCTTGCTCGACGCGTTGCACGTGGTCATGGAGGTGAGAGAAAAGTTTAAGGTCGATCACCTCGTCAATATCCTGACCGGGGAGAGTGACTCGAATATTAAGTCTTACCGCCACGACGAACTGGACGTGTTCGGGATCGGCTGCGAGAAGAGCGCGCAGTTCTGGAACATGGTCTTCCGCAGGGCGCTGATCGGCGGGTTGATCGAGAAGGATATCGAACAATACGGGGTGATCAAGTTGACGCAAGCAGGACACAATTTCATGAAGCGCCCCAAGAATTTCATGTTGATGGAAGATCATAACTTTGACGAATCCGAGGAGAAGATGCACGATAAAGGAGGCGTGTCGGCCCTCGATAATACCCTGTTCGCCATACTCAAGGATCTCAGGAAAAAGATCGCCAAGAAACACGAGCTACCACCATACGTCATCTTCCAGGATCCCTCCATCGAGGACATGTGCATCCACTATCCCATCATGATAGAGGAACTGGCCAATATCCAGGGCGTCGGCGTCGGGAAGGCACAGAAGTACGGGAAAGAGTTCGTCGAGGTGATCAAGAAATACGTCGAGGATAACGAGATCGAACGGGCACAGGACATGGTGGTGAAAACCGTGATCAATAAATCGAAGTTCAAGGTACACATTATACAGAATATCGACCGCAAGATCGAGCTGGAAGATATCGCCCTCGCGGAGGGCTTGTCGTTCGAGGAATTAATCAAGGAGATGGAAGCCATCGTCTTCTCCGGTACGAAACTAAACCTCGATTACCACATCAACCGGATTCTCGACGAGGATCAACAGGCGGAGATCTTTGCTTATTTCATGGAAGCAACCTCGGATAATATCTCCGAGGCCTACGAGGAATTTGGCGGCGACTACTCCGAGGACGACCTCCGGCTGATGCGGCTGAAATTCCACTCGAAGCATGGCAATTAAGAACGCCCGTCACCGCGGCGCTACTTCTCGTTCAATCGTTTTTCTATCTCGAACATCTCGTCTCGTAGTCGCGCGGCCTGGATGAAATCCATGTCGTTGGCCGCGGCCAGCATGGCCTCCCTGGTTTTCTCGCGCATCTTCTCAAGCACGGGCTTGCTCGCGTAAGCGATCACCGGATCGGCCACGGCAGCGACCCTTTCGATGATGGGGTACGGGGCGCGGGAGGTCTCCGAGAGCACTGTCTCGATGCCCCGGTGGATCTTCCGCGGGACGATACCGTGACGCCGGTTATATTCCAGTTGCTTTTCCCGGCGATAGTTCGTCTCGTCGATAGCCGCCTGCATGGAACGAGTGATCGTGTCGGCGTACATGATCACCTTGCCGTTCAGGTGACGGGCGGCGCGACCAGAGGTCTGTATCAGGGCACGGGTAGAACGGAGGAAGCCCTCCTTGTCGGCGTCGATGATCGCCACGAGCGACACCTCCGGTAAGTCCAGCCCCTCCCGCAGGAGGTTCACGCCGACAAGCACGTCGATCACCCCGCGTCGCAAGTTATCAAGAACCTGTATCCTATCGAGCGTCTCCACGCCCGAGTGGATATACTGGCAACTCACACCCACCCGGGTAAGATACTTCGTCAACTCCTCGGCCATGCGCTTGGTGAGGGTCGTCACCAGCACCTTGTCTCCCGTCGCCACGTGCCGTTCGATCTCGTTCAGCAGGTGATCGATCTGGTTCTTGCTCGACACCACCTCGATCGCGGGATCAAGAATACCGGTAGGGCGGATAATCTGCTCCACGACCACGCCGCGACTCTTGGACAGCTCGTAATCGGTCGGCGTGGCGCTCACGTAGATCGTCTGGCCGGTAATCCCCTCGAATTCCTCGAACGTGAGCGGGCGGTTATCGAACGACGCCGGAAGGCGAAAACCGTATTCTACCAACGCTTGCTTGCGAGCGCGATCACCGCCGTTCATCGCCCTGACCTGCGGGAGCGTCACGTGCGACTCGTCGACGATCAAGAGCAAATCATCCGGGAAATAGTCCAGCAGGCAGAACGGGCGACGACCGGCAGGACGCCCGTCAAAATAACGGGAATAGTTCTCGACGCCACTGCAATACCCCAGCTCTCGGAGCATCTCCACGTCATGGCACACGCGCTCCTCCAGTCGCTTTGCCTCGAGTTGCTTACCGGCAGCGCGGAAAGCCTCGAGCTGCACGCGGAGATCCTTCTCTATCTCGAAAGTCGCCTTGCGGACCACCGCCCTATCTGTCATGAAAAGATTCGCCGGGTAGATATTCAGGTGTTCCATATCGTTGATTTTCCGGCCCGTCTCGGGATCGAACGAGGAGATGCGCTCGATCTCCTCTCCCCAGAAATCAATCCGGTACGCGACCCCATCCAGGCTCTCCACGGAGGGAAAAACATCCACCGTCCCTCCTCTCGCCCGGAAAGATCCCCGCTTGAACTCGACATCGTTGTTCACGTAAAGCGCGTCCACGAGCCGGCGCAGGAGTTGATTCCGCGTGATTTTCATGCCGCGATCCAGGATGACGATGTTAGCACCGAAGGTCGTGGGATCGGACATGCTGTACAGGCAAGATACCGAGGAGACAACCAGCACGTCGCGACGACCGGAGAGCAAGCTGGCGGTGGCGCGCAACCGGAGCTTGTCCAGTTCCTCGTTGACAGCCATATCCTTTTCTATATAGGTGTTGGTGACGGGCAGGTAGGCTTCCGGCTGGTAATAATCGTAATAGGAGACGAAATACTCTACCGCGTTCGACGGGAAAAAGGCTTTGAACTCGCCATACAACTGGGCGGCCAGCGTCTTGTTGTGGCTCAACACGAGCGTCGGGCGTTGCACCGCCTGCACGACGTTCGCCACGGTGAAGGTCTTCCCCGAGCCGGTCACGCCCATCAATACCTGGTAATCGCTCCCCCCGATCAGGCCTTTCGTCAGCTGCTCGATTGCTTCCGGCTGGTCGCCCGTCGGTTTGTAAGTGGATTCCAGCTTAAACATGCATTATTCGATCTTTTTCATGAACCGCTCCGGGTCGATGATTACCCGGTCGTGGACGGCAACCGCGATCGAGTCCACCTCGTCCCACGCCTCGATCGCGAAGCGGATACGACGCCCGTCGACCTCCCCGATGGTGGCACGGCAACCGACTTTCTTGCCGACGCCCGTCGCCTTGACGTGTTTCACGTCGATGAAAACCCCGACGGTATCTTCTTGATCATTCAGTATCCCTTTCAAGCACTTGAGTGCCGTGTTTTCCATCAAACACACCAGCGCGGGGGTAGCGAAAACCTCCAGTTTCCCCGAACCATGAGCTGCTGCCGTATCCTTGTGTGTCACGATCATCTCCTGGGAGAACGACTTCCCCGGCGTAATCTTACTTGTATTCATCTTACTTGTTGTTTTTAGTATCTATCATCAACCGTTTTCTTCAGGCTGGTAAAGGTAAAGAATTATTCACGGCCACCGCGTACGCGGGGAGAAAAATTCAGGAGAGGGTATATTGATCCGGCCAGGGAGATCTTGAAAGTTCCGGGGGGAAATTTCAAGCGTTTCACGGAACGCGCAACACATTGTCCGAGGCTATTTCACGATCTCTTTATCAAACATGTTCCCCCGACATGATTTCACAGACGAGCCCTTGATTGGCGCGTTCGGCCTGGCAATCTCGAAAAATCCCGTACCTTTGGCCGGTAGAGTTAACGCGAAGAGCATGCAAATCATTTTACAAGTCGATCGATTAAGCAAGCGGTACGGTGAACGAGTATTGTTCGAGGAAATCTCCTTGGGCATCGGCCTGTCGCGCAAGGTAGCACTCGTCGCGCGGAACGGGCAGGGAAAGTCCACGCTATTAAATATCATTGCCGGTAAAGAGACAGCGGATAGTGGAAACGTTACCCTGCGCGGCAACGTGACGGTGGGATATCTCGAGCAAGAGCCGGCGCTTGATCCCGCGAGCACGGTGTTCGACGAGGTCTTTCACTCGCCCTCCCCTACCCTATCGCTCGTCAAGGAACACGAGCGGGCGATGGCAGCCAATGACAGCGAGGCACTCGAACGGCTGATCCCGCTCATGGACGCGAGCGGGGCGTGGAATCGCGAAAACCGCGCGAGGGAGATCCTATCCCGGCTCGCGCTTGACCGGCAACGCGATCGACTCGTCCGGGACCTCTCCGGGGGCGAGCGAAAGCGGGTCGGGCTGGCCAGGGTATTGATTAACGATCCCGATTTCCTGTTGCTCGACGAGCCGACGAATCATCTCGACGCGGAGATGGTGGAGTGGCTGGAAGAGTACCTCGACAAGAGCCAGGCGACGCTGCTGATGGTGACGCACGATCGTTATTTCCTTGACCGGGTGTGCGACACGATCGTCGAGATCGATAACGGGGAGGCCTATTCACACGCCGGGAATTATACCCGCTACCTCGAGAGGAAGGAGGAACGGGCCGCGGAGAGAGAGGCCGCCGTCGACAGGGCGCGAAGCCTGCTGCGAGCCGAGCGGGAGTGGATGCTACGTATGCCCAGGGCACGCGGGCACAAGGCAAAGTATCGCGTCGACAGCTTCCGGGAGCTCGAGGAGGCCGCCGCGCGAGGGGGCGAGGAACGCGTCTTGCAACTCGACACGCGGGAACGACGACTCGGCAGCAAAATCCTCGAGATGAAGCGCGTTAGCAAGCGATACGGCGATCTCTGCCTCCTCGACGACTTCTCTTATACTTTCTCGCGGGGCGAGAAGATCGGGATTATCGGGAAAAACGGCGTGGGGAAGACGACTTTCCTCGACATGATTACCGGGAAAACCGCACCCGATAACGGAACAATCGACACGGGATCAACTGTCGTGCACGGGTATTACACCCAGGCCGGGATCACCTTTAACGAGGAGGATCGCCCGATCGATATTGTCCGCGAGATCGCCGAGTATATCCATACCGGAGACGGGAAGATGCTGCCTGCCTCGCGTTTCCTTGAATATTTCCTCTTCCCCGGAAAGTTGCAGTACACGCCGGTGGGGAAACTTAGCGGTGGGGAACGCAAGAGACTTTACCTGTTGACCGTGCTGGCGCGCGAGCCGAACTTCCTGGTGCTCGACGAGCCGACAAATGATCTCGACCTGGTCACGTTGAACGTGCTGGAAGAATACGCGCGCGCGTTCCGGGGATGTTTGATCGTGGCGTCGCATGATCGATTCTTCATGGACAAAATTGTCGATCATCTCTTTGTCTTCGAGGGCGACGGACGCGTCAAGGATTTCCCCGGGAATTACTCGATCTACAGGGAGGCAAGGGAGAATATCGCGAAAGAACCCCGGGAGAAGAAACGCGCGCCGGCAGTAATCGTCGAGAAAGAAAAGGAGAAAAAGAAACGGTTATCCTTTCGCGAGCAACAGGAAATGGATCAACTCGAGGTGGACATGCGCGCGCTCGAGGAGGAAAAGAAAACGCTCGAGCTGGCTCTCGACGCCGGGACTCTCGATATTGACGCGCTCACGCGTTCTTCTCGACGGCTCGCGGAGATACTGGAAAATCTCGACGAGATGGAAACGCGCTGGTTGGTACTAAGTGACATTTAAAATAAAGACGACATGAAACAGGTTATACTCACCCTCCTCATCGCGTCCGGCATACACCGTCTCCCGGCACAGGTGGCGCCCGTGGATCGCGTTAATCCGTTTATCGGCGCCAATGGCATGGGGCATACCTTCCCCGGGGCGTGCGTGCCGCGTGGTATCGTGCAACTTAGTCCCGACACGGGGATTATCCCGCACAATATTAATGGCGAGTACCAGCCCCGCGCGTATGATTACTGTGCCGGATACCAGCACGGGGACAGTACCATCGTGGGGTTCAGCCACACGCATTTTAGCGGCACGGGACACTCCGATCTCGGGGACATTCTCGTCATGCCGTTTACCGGGGAGCGACGCGCCCTGCCCGGTGACGAGAATATTCCCGGCAGCGGGTATCGCTCGCGCTTCTCGCGCGCGTCGGGGAAAGCAAGCCCGGGGTATTACGAGGTTCTCCTCGATGATTATCGCGTCAAAGCGCGACTTACCGCCACGGAACGAGTGGGCGTGCATACATACGCGTTCCCTGCCGGGGAGAATCGTCAACTGCTCGTCGATCTCGTACACGGGATTTATAACTATGATGGAAAAGTGCTCTGGGCGTCGCTCCGCGTGGAGAATGACACGCTCGTTACCGGCTTCCGGGTCACGAACGGGTGGGCGCGCTTTAATCAAACCTATTTCGCGATCTCGTTCTCGCGGCCCATCACCCGCTACGGGCACGAGGAACTGGAGAAACCTAACTACGTCGGATTCTGGAGAAAGTTCAACACGAGAGAGAACTTCCCCGATATTGCCGGGAGGAAGATTGTGGCCTTCTTCGAGTTTGGTCCCGGGAACGAGGAGATCGAGGTAAAGGTAGCGCTCTCCGCCGTGAGTACCGCCGGCGCGCTCGCTAATCTCGAGGCGGAAACCGGGGGGAAATCGTTTGACAAGATCGCGAGAGAGG
This sequence comes from Odoribacteraceae bacterium, assembly GCA_031279175.1. GTDB lineage: Bacteria > Bacteroidota > Bacteroidia > Bacteroidales > Marinifilaceae > JAIRKS01. Next base: position 3,138 of record JAITJA010000046.1, on the reverse strand, counting down.
CAAGGGAGAAATGGGAAAAAGAGCTGAACGTCATCGAGGCGAACGGTAACGATGACCAACTCGCCATGCTCTATACTTCCCTCTATCACGCGCATATCAACCCCTCTGTCTACATGGACGTCGACGGGCAGTACCGGGGAGTGGATAATAACGTCCACCGGGCGGAAGGGTTTACCAACTACACGATTTTCTCGCTCTGGGACACGTTTCGCGCGCTGCACCCGCTGCTTAATCTCATCGCGCCTTCTCGGAACGGGGACATGGTCGAATCCATGCTCGCGCACTATCGACAGAGCGTGCACGGGGCGCTCCCCATCTGGTCGCACATGGCAAACGAGAACTGGTGCATGATCGGTTATCACGCCGTTTCTGTCCTCGCCGACGCCATTGCCAAGGGTGGACGCGTCGATAAAGAGGCGGCGCTCGAGGCCATGATGAGTTCTTCGTCCATTCCTTATCTCGAGAACACTGCCGATTACCTCGAACTCGGCTACGTCCCTTTCGAGAAGAACGCGAACGCCGCTTCAATCACTCTCGAACGGGCCTACGACGACTGGACGATTTATCGCGTGGCCCGGGACATTGGGCGCCTCGACGTGGCGCGACAATACCGGCAGCGCGCGCTTTCTTACCGCAATCTTATCGATCCCACCAGTGGCTTTGCTCGCCCGAGACACGCCGACGGGTCATGGAAGGAGAACTTTAACATCCTCGACACGCGAGGGCAAGGATTTATCGAGGGCAACTCTCTTAACTATACCTTCCACGTGCCGCATGACGTCGACGGGCTGATTGAACTCGCGGGAGGGGATAAACGTTTTATTGCCAAGCTCGATTCGGTGTTTAACACCCCGCTCCCCGATGCCTTCTTCGAGGAAACGGAGGACATCACGCGGGAAGGTATCCTTGGCGGGTATGTTCACGGGAACGAACCGGCACATCATCTCGCGTACCTCTACGCCTGGACCTCAGAACCGTGGAAAACGCAGTTCTGGACGCGGGAAATCATGAATCGCATGTACCGGAACAACATCGACGGGCTATGCGGGAACGACGACTGCGGGCAAATGTCCGCGTGGTATATCTTTACCGCCTTGGGATTCTACCCCGTTTGTCCTGGAAATGACCAGTATGTTATTGGCGCGCCATACCTGCCGTACATGAAAGTGAACCTCGAGAACGGGAAGTGTATCGAGATTAAAGCTCCGAGCGTGAGCGATAAAAACAGGTACGTGAAGTCCACGCGTCTTAACGGGAAGCCTTATCACAAAAGATATCTCTCTCACGGCGATCTCGCTAACGGGGCACTCCTCGAGTTCGAGATGACCGACAAACCGGCACGGGCTCGCGCCGGGGAAGAGAAACCTTATTCACTCTCTATTGAAAAATAATGTATATGAACATTGAAACTTTTTTGCAGGAATACGGGCTACAGCCCGAGCTGATCTCCCTCGTCAAGGGAACAATTCTCGTCGCGCTCACCGTCATAGTCGGCTGGATAGCGCATGTCGCGACCAAAAAGGGCCTCGCTCGCCTCGTCAAGAAGATCACCGGGAAAACCTCCACCACGTGGGATGACCTGCTCTTTGACCGGCGCTTCTTTAATCGCTTTTCGGTTCTCGTCATTCCCGTCGCCATTTATATCCTCGCCCACGTTATCGGTTGGACGCCAGGCGCGACGGTCTCCCGGCTCCTCGACGCGTGGATCGCGCTCTCGACGGTCTTCGTCGTCACCGCTCTTCTTGACGGCGCGAATCGCGTCTACGAGAGCTACCCCCTCTCCAAGGACAAACCCATCAAGATCTTTATCCAGATTATCAATATTTTTCTCTATTGTACTGTCATTATCGCGCTCATCGGGATCTTTACCGGGAAGGACGTCGCCGCGTTACTCGCCGGCATGGCCGCCTTCGCCGCCGTGTTGATGTTGGTATTCAAGGATTCTATCCTCGGTCTCGTCGCCGGGATACAGCTTAGCGCGAATAACATGGTACGCATCGGCGACTGGATCGTCATGCCTGCCTGTGGGGCTGACGGGGAGGTCCTCGAGATCAATCTCGCCACCGTCAAAGTGCAGAACTGGGACATGACCATTACCACTATCCCTACTTATCGACTTGTTTCCGACTCGTTTACTAACTGGCGCGGCATGCAGGAATCTAACGGAAGGAGAATTAAACGCTCCGTCAACATCGACGTGCGCTCCGTGCATCACCTCGATGACAAGGAGGTCGAACTCCTGAGGCAATCTACTTTTCTCAAGGAATATATCGAGAAAAAGCTCGCCGATCTCGCCGAGTTTAATGCCTCGCGAGACAATCCCCTCGACGCGCGACGCCTCACGAATATCGGGACATTCCGCGAGTACATGGAGTCGTGGCTCGCCAGGAATCCCGACATCAATCTCGACATGACACACATGGTACGCCAGTTACAGCCCGGCCCAACCGGTATCCCGCTTGAAATCTACTGTTTTTCTGCCCGCCAACAATGGATCGAGTACGAACGCGTCCAGGCCGACATCTTCGATCACTTGTACGCCGTCATGGATCTCTTTAACCTCGAGGCCTTCCAGTACCCGGGGAACATCGTACCCATCGATAACGGGTAATAACGCGGGTCTTTATTAAACTCCCGGGAAAGTACTTCTTCCGTGGCGCGAGACAAACCGTCTCCTTCCGGGCAAGAGAAAGGGAGCGGTGGCACTAATCTCTCCTTCATGAAACGGGCGCGGGACTTGATTTTTACCCCGTCAGGAACAAGGCATTTGAACGGCCGCGTTCCGGCAAATCCTTGTCAGGTAGGGATAGCGCGTCCGTCCTCTTGCTTGATCGCGTCTTGCACGTCGCTCTTGCAGGAGGGGAGTCGGCGCATCTCCCCGGGAAACGAGTATCTATTAACCCTCTCGACTGCAAAATGCAGGAAAACGCGCGGCCTCCCGCCAGGGAGGTCACGACCTCTCCCTCTCGCTATCGCTTCTCCATGACTGACTTTTACACCTTTCCCCGGGATTCCCGTTCCTCCGCGAAAGTATCCCGGTAACCCGTGCTGGTGACGTCATCCCAGGCTAAAGTGACGTCACTCTAAGCTAAAGTGATGTCACTCCAAGCTAAAGTGACGTCACTCCAAGCTAAAGTG
>JAITJA010000018.1 GCA_031279175.1 Odoribacteraceae bacterium | reverse complement strand
AGACCAAGATGGCAGGAACGCGACGATAACAGGGGGAACGACAGGGGGAACGACAGGGGGAACGACAGGGGGAACGACAGGGGGAATGACATGGGGAACGACAGGGGAAATGACATGGGGAACGATAGGCGTTATTATTCCCGCCCCTCGTATGATTCTCCCTCCCGCCCCTACGGGCCACCAGCGCGCCCGAGGTGGGGCGACGCTAACGAGGAGCGCCGGGAAGGTCACTATTATGGCGACCGCCGTCCCGATGGCGACCGCCGTCCCGGGGGGTATCGCTCGAATGATCGCCGCGATAATGACTATCGCCCGCGTCGCGACGACAGGAATTACCGGGACGACCGCCCGCGTCGCGTCATTACTCTCTCCCGCGGGGCCGATCCCCGGAAGATGCCCGACTACCAGCAAACCCCGGAGAACGAGACGACGGAATTGCGCCTGAACCGGTATATCGCCAAGGGGGGCGTCTGCTCCCGACGCGACGCGGACGTCCTGATACAAGCCGGGCGCGTCAAGGTGAACGGCGAGGTCGTGCAGCAGGTCGGGACGAAGGTGCAACGCGCCGATAAGGTGGAGGTGGATGACACGGTGATCATTCCCGAGCGGAAGGTGTACCTCATCCTGAATAAACCCAAGGATTATGTCACCACGCTCGATGACCCGATGGAACGAAAGACTGTCATGAAGCTGATCGAGGGCGCGTGCGAGGAACGAATCTACCCGGTCGGCAGACTCGACCGCCAGACAACCGGCGTGCTCCTCTTTACCAATGACGGTGACCTGGCCAAGAAGCTTACCCATCCCTCCCACAATCAAAAGAAGATTTATCATATCTTCCTCGACAGGGCAATCCGACCGGAAGATCTCGAGACGATCCGAACAGGCGTCGAGCTGGAAGACGGGCCGATCAAGGCCGATGATATCCAGATCGCGTCGGATGACAACAAGCAGGTCGGTATCGAGATACATTCCGGGAAGAATCGTATCGTCCGCCGTATCTTCGAACATCTCGGGTATAATATCCTCCGGCTTGACCGGGTCTATTTCGCCGGTATCACGAAGAAGAATCTCCCGCGCGGACGCTGGCGCTTCCTGACGCGCGAGGAGGCAACTATCCTGAGAGCGTATTGAATGGCCCGGTATCCCGGTCTATCTAACCTTCGCGGGGCGGCAAGTCCCGTGAAGGTTTTTATTACCGGGCAGGAGAAAACCACGGGGCTTCTACCCGCTCCCGGACATGTAACAGAACGATTATTTCCAACCTTGTATGCCAACGTGTACTCCTAAACGCCTGCCCGCTAAAGCCTGGTACGCCGTCTACACGGCCTCCAGGGCAGAGAAGAAGGTAAAGGAACGACTGGACCAGCACTCCATCGAGAATTACCTCCCCCTGCAAGTTTCTATCCGCCGCTGGAGCGATCGCAAAAAGAGGGTCGAACTCCCCCTGATACGCGGCTATATCTTCGTGCACGTTACCGCGCAACAATACGCGCAAACCTGTAACATCCCGGGCGTCGTCTCCTTCTTGAAGGAGGGAGGGAAACCCGCCCCCATTCCTGACTGGCAAATCAATACCCTCCGCGTGATGAACGAGGGCGCGGAGAGTGTCGTGGAGGTCTCGACGGAGGAAATCCCGACGGGCACTTACGTCCGGGTCGTCTCCGGCAAGTTGGCAGGACTGGAAGGAGAACTGGTGGAGCACAAGGGCAAGCATAAAGTCCTGATACGTATCGACCACCTGGGATGTGCCCTGACAGATATCGCCTCCTCGTGCATCGAACGGTATTATCATAAGAAATAGCCTGCCCCCCCCCATCGAGACGCGCGAGCCACTCTCCGGGGACAAGACGTTCAAGTATCCTATCATCCAGTCTGGGCGCGGTATACCAGGCATCCCGGCGCGAGAAAAACGGGAAGTATTTGCCCCGCCAAATCGACAAAGACGCGTTTTTTCTAGTTTTAAAATACAGTTCCTGTTGCACGATACGAGATGAAAACATACTTTCGCGGAGGTTATACGACACGCTTGTATTTTCTATACTATGGGAGTGACGAGCGTTGTCGTGCTTTCAAGGTTACTATATGTGTTTGACAGACAGATGTTTTTTAAAAATAGATCGTGTAATGAAAGAAGTGAACAAGATGGTTACACTATATTATATCCCGCGATTAATTTACGCGAGAACGACGATATGGACTGTTAACGTGTCACGTGACTGTCGCCGGACGTTTCCCTCGGAAATATGAAACATGGAATTAATCGCATGGATTTGAGCATGAATAGAATTAAAGACAATTTGAAAGCTTGGCGCTTGACCTCTTCTACACCGCAATGGATAGTGTTTGTTATAGACATGTCTTTTAGTGTTTGTTCGGTAGGCCTATCTTTCACGATTCTCCATGATTTCTACTTCAATCGAATACCTCTCGGGGTATTTTACCGGGCCGCGGGAATTATCGTACTCCTGCGTGGCGTTAGCTTTTTAATAGGTAAAACCCACGCGACAATCGTTCGCCACACGGGAATTACCGACATACTACGCGTTTTCTATGTCTTGACAGGGGGCTCGCTCGCGCTTTGCCTGCTAAACATCGCGTATTATAGAGCACACGGGCATCCCTATGTATCGTTTTCGGTGTTGTGCATCGAATACCTGCTGTTGATAAACACGATGATCGTCAGTCGACTCCTGCTCAGGTGGCTGTTCATGCAGTCGACAAACAACGAGAAGAGGAGAAAAAACGTGATCATCTACGGTAGCGACGAGTACGCGTTGATGGCTAAACTGGCCCTGGACAAGAAAACAGAGGGAGAGTCCTACTCAGTCATAGCCTTTATCGATAGTAACGGGAAAATGAGCGGGAAGACGCTCAAGGGAGTAAAGGTATATGCCTTCCGCTCCCTGGACAAATTACTGGTGCAAAACAAGATAAACAAGGTCATTATCGCCCAGAAGAGTTTCACGGGCGAGAAGAAACGCACCCTGATAGAGATCTGCCTGCAACACGACGTCTCCGTGCTGGAGATCCCCCGGTTCGAGAAGTGGATAAACGGCGAGTTGAGTATGCACCACATTAAAAACGTGAAGATCGAGGACCTGCTGGAACGAGGAGAGATTCACATGGACAAGGAGAACGTTCGTAGACAACTCTTGAACAAGGTGGTGATGGTCACCGGGGCGGCCGGTTCTATCGGTAGCGAGATCGTCCGCCAACTGGTCTATTTCCGCCCGGCGTCGATCGTTCTCCTTGACCAGGCAGAATCCCCGCTCTACGATATAGAACTGGAATTGAAGAGCGACCTCGGCTTTGAAAATTACCACGTGGAGATAGGCGACGTGCGCGATCACGCACGAGTGGAGGAGATATTCCAACTTTACAAGCCGGATATCGTTTACCATGCCGCGGCCTACAAGCATGTCCCCATGGTCGAGATGCATCCGGTCGAGGGGGTGAAAACAAACGTGATGGGAACGAAGAACGTGGCCGATTGCGCGGTGAAATACAAATGCGGTGCTTTCGTGATGATCTCGACGGATAAAGCGGTCAATCCCACGAACGTGATGGGGGCCAGCAAGCGTATCGCCGAGATCTACACGCAGTCATTTAACCAGGTGTCCACTACTCGTTTTATCACTACCCGGTTCGGCAACGTGCTGGGATCAAACGGTTCGGTCATCCCGCGTTTCAAGAAACAAATCGAGGAGGGAGGGCCGGTCACCGTCACCGACCCGGAGATCACGCGGTTCTTCATGACCATCCCGGAGGCGTGTCGACTGGTATTGCAGGCCTCCGCGTTCGGGAAAGGAGGGGAAATATTTGTCTTCGAGATGGGCGAGAGCGTCAAGATCGTGGACCTGGCCCGCAAGATGATCAAGTTGTACGGCCTGCAGATAGGAAAAGATATTCAAATCAAGTTCACGGGACTACGCCCCGGCGAGAAGTTGTACGAGGAGGTGCTGGACCTGCAAGAGACAACCATCCCCACCGTTCACGAGCGAATCAAGATGGCCAAGGTGCGGGAACATAAACACGAGGAGGTGCTGGAGTGGATGGAACAACTCGCCGCGAAACTTCGCGAGGGGGATAAAAAAACCATTGTCAAGCAAATGAAATACATGGTACCGGAATTTAAATCGCAAAACTCTCCTGTCTACGAGGCAATCGATATCCAGATAGAAAGTGATGAGGAACAAGAATATACCCGCGGGAGGGTAAACGATGATCTCCCGACGGGGGATTTTATCGCCGCGCGCGACGAGCAAACAATAGAGGAATGTCGATGATGAAAGAAAAACAAACACGAAAGATCCTCGTCACGGGAGGCGCCGGTTTTATCGGTTCTAATCTTTGCGAGGCATTACTGGAGGCTGGCGATCACGTGATATGCCTCGATAACTTCTCGACAGGACATGTCGAAAATATCCTCCCGCTACTTTCCCGTTACCCGGACGCGTTCAAGCTCGTCGTTGGCGACATACGCGTCCTGGACGATTGCCGGAAGGCCGTCGACGGCGTGGAATTCGTGTTGCACGAGGCCGCGTTGGGATCCGTCCCCCGTTCGATAAAAGACCCGGTGACAACAAATGACGTGAATATCGGGGGATTCCTGAACATGCTGGTCGCCGCGCGAGACGCGGGGGTAAAACGCTTCATCTTTGCCGCGAGCTCCTCCACGTACGGGGACTCCCCGTCGCTCCCCAAGGTGGAAGAGATCATCGGCAAGCCGCTCTCCCCGTACGCCATCACGAAATACGTCGACGAACTATACGCGGATGTTTTCTCCCGCGCCTACGGCCTGGAATACATCGGGCTGCGCTACTTCAACGTCTTCGGTCGCCGGCAAGATCCCGACGGGGCCTACGCGGCAGTAATCCCGCTATTCGTGAAGCGATACACCCGGCACGAGGCCCCGAACATTAACGGGGACGGCGAGTATAGCCGCGACTTTACCTACATCGACAACGTGATACAGATGAACCTGCTCGCGTTGTCCACGACAAACCCGGAAGCCGTGAATCAAATATACAACACCGCCCGCGGCGAACGCACGACGTTGAACCAGCTATGCGACTACCTGCGAGAGTTCCTGGCCGGGTACGACCCCGCGATCGCCGGGATACGCCCCACGTATGGCCCGAATCGCGCCGGGGATATCCCCCACTCGCTGGCCTCCATCGACAAGGCGCGAAAATTACTGGGCTATTCCCCAATGTACAACATGAAAGAGGGGCTGAAAGAGGCAGTCAAGTGGTACTGGCAAAATCTAAAATAACATGACACGAAAGACAAAAATTTGCGTGCTCGGCCTCGGTTACGTGGGATTACCGCTGGCGAGATTATTCGCGACAAAATATCCCGTCGTGGGCTTCGACATAAACGAGACCCGCGTGAACGAGTTGAAAACCGGCGAGGATCGCACCCTTGAAGTGGACAACGCGACGCTGCGAGCGGTCTTGAAAAACGAGTCAAACGACGCGGCCGGGTTATATTGCACCCGCGACCTGAACGAGATCAAGGACTGCACGATATACATCGTCACCGTGCCGACTCCCGTGGACAAGAATAACCGCCCCGACCTGACCCCCTTGTACAAGGCCAGTGAAACCGTCGGTAAAGTGCTCGGGCGGGGCGACATCGTGATCTACGAGTCAACCGTCTACCCGGGAGCCACCGAGGAAGACTGCATCCCCGTCATCGAGAAAACTTCCGGCCTGCTCTTTAATAAAGACTTCTTCGCGGGATACTCGCCCGAGCGCATCAACCCGGGAGACAAGGAACACACGGTGGAGAAAATAAAAAAGATAACCTCCGGCTCGACCCCAGAAACGGGAGAACGCGTGAACGCCCTCTACGCCTCCGTCATCACGGCCGGCACCCACCTCGCGCCAACAATCCGCGTGGCCGAGGCAGCTAAAGTCATCGAAAACTCGCAACGCGACATCAACATCGCCTTCGTCAACGAACTAAAAAAGATCTTCGACAAGATGGGCATCGACACGAACGCCGTGCTCGAGGCCGCCGGCACGAAATGGAACTTCCTCCCCTTCAAGCCGGGCCTCGTCGGTGGCCACTGCATCGGCGTCGATCCCTACTACCTGGCACAAAAAGCACAAGAATACGGCTACCACCCCGAGATCATCCTGGCCGGTCGCCGCGTCAACGACAGCATGGGACAATACGTCGCCTCCGAGGTCGTCAAGCAAATGATCCGGGAAGGAATACCGGTAAAAGGCTCTAACGTGCTCGTCCTGGGAATCACCTTTAAAGAAAACTGCCCCGATGTACGCAACACGAAAGTAGTAGACATCGTCCGGGAACTGCGCGAGTACGGCGTGAATGTCACCATCCACGACCCCTGGGCCAACCCCGCCGAGGTAAAACACGAGTATAACCTCGACATCTTAACGAGCATGCCCGCCACCCCGTTCGACGCCACCATCCTCGCCGTGGCCCACGAGGCATTCCGGGACATGACCTTCAACAGCAAACTCGTCTACCGGGTAAAAACCTTCGCACCCGCCCGGTGACTATATCCTTAGCGCGATTAATTCATTCGCACGATCGAATGAAAGTAATCGACATGAGCAATTGGCGCGAGCTATCCGGTAAAACTTCCCGGACATAGCTTTTGCATATTTGTTCGGCTCGTCGCGAGAAGGAACAGTGAAAGATAGATCCGATATAGACATCACCGTTTATTACAAGGGAGAAGATACTTTTATTCGTTTTCGCGTCGAAGAACAGTTAGAAAAAGTAACCGGCAGAGGCCCTGTCGACATAGTAGAATTGCAAAAAACGAGCAACTTTATCTTGGCCTTAAAGCATTACGGGGAAAATTACTTTTCGTGAGAGAAGAATACTTTGACGAACACGTCAATTTTTACACCCGCGTGTGCAGACAACGCGAAGACGAAATTTACTAGATGAAAAAACAACTCGAATATCGTGGCTATAAAACACAATCTGACACCAAAGATTTTTACCCAATGGCATTGCAAGCGAGATAAGTAATAGAAAATAATAAATGTCATCTGTATCCGAAAACAACAAACGCATAGCGAAGAACACCGTCTTCCTATATATAAGACTGCTATTTTCCCTGTTAGTCAGTTTTTACACGTCGCGAGTGATATTACACACGTTGGGGAAAGACGACTTTGGATTGAATGCTGTTGTAGCGAGCGCGATATCCATTTTCTTTTTCGTGAACAGTTCAATGGCAGGAGCGACTTCAAGATTCCTAACCGTTGAATTGGGAAGGCAAGATTTTGAAAGACTAAAAAAAACGTTCTCC
>JAITJA010000201.1 GCA_031279175.1 Odoribacteraceae bacterium | reverse complement strand
GACTGCACTCCACGCGTGGTCGACTGCAATCCGCGCGCGGTCGACTGCAATCCGCGCGTGGTCGACCGCAATCCACGCGTGGTCGACTGCAATCCGCGCGTGGTCGACCGCAATCCGCGCGCGGTCGACTGCAATCCGCGCGCGGTCGACTGCACTCCTCTTGCCATTCCCGGCTTCTCGCCGGCGATGGCCGGCGCGCGACGCGTTGTAACATGCTGTACACGACCCGTGGAAAAAGCATCACCGGAAGCGCAGCCCGATGGACAGTTGTAGCATTGAAAAATCCAGGCGATCATCTCCCAGGTCGATAGTCGTCTTCCCGTACTTGCTCTTCGCCGTCATTTTCTTCAAATTGGCGGAGTGGAAGGCGACGCGCGCGCTCAACATCACGTGGCGCGATAGCCCGAGATCATACCCCACGGACGTGCTCGTCTCCACGTTTCCTCCCTTTATTAGCACGTTAACTCCATCCGTGACGCTCTTCTCGACGTACCCCGCGTACCCTACCGGGCACAACGTCGCGACGAACGCGTTATTTCTATCGCGCGAGTGAAGCGTGAAGACCACCGACGGGCACGCGTTATGAATCCCCGTGCTATAAACCCCCAGCACCGGGTTCGCGTCGGGATTCGTCGCGCGGGAAAAGGTGTAGTCAATCCCGACGGCAAGGAAACGATTCAGGTGATAATACGCGTCGGCGTTCACGTTATACCCGGACAAGAGGTTCTCCAGTATCTCCTCTTCCTCCTCCAGTATATTCCCTACCCGGTAGCTCCATCCCCCGCGCAGCCCGACGCTGACGCGAGGCACTTTCTTGCTCTCCCCCCCGGCGATGGCGGGAAGGCTTGCCCATGTCAGGCAACAAACGACAAACAGGATAATTGTTTTCATGATCTTGATAGTTTATGATGACGACGCGAAGTTAAAAGAATCCGGGCGCGCGACAAGTGTCACGTCCCCTCCGCGTTGCCGAACAGGGAGACGTGCAGGCGATCGCAGTATCGCCATCCCTCGCGGATGGCGTGCCCGGCGGCGGCGCGCGCGTTTCGTTGTAACATCCCTGGCGTGGCGCCGAGGGGCATGAGCAGCACGTCCTCGTTCGTCCACCCGTGCAGGCTGGCGAGCAGCTCGCGGATCTCCCCGGGATCGCTTTCCGTCGCGTAGACGAACTTCAGTTGGAAATCCTTCCCCCGTTCCCTGGCGCGCGAGATATATTGCTGGATGACGCCGGGGCGGAGACGGGCGGCGTGATGCGCGACGTCGCTCGCCGGGGCCGACGAGGAGAGCTTGGGCGATAGGCTCATCAGGTCGGCGACGGAGGCGACGCGCTCCTCGTAGCGGGTGGCGTTGCTCTCGATGGTGACGTGGAAGGGGAAATATTGCCGGAGCGCGCGGCAGAACGTCTCGACGCCGCCGGGTTGCAGGAGCGGCTCGCCGCCGGTGATGACGACGTGCCGGGTGTTATCGCGATTCCGGGCCGCGATCCGGGCCACCTCCCGCGCGGGAAGCGAGAAGGCGCCCGTCGGCCGGGAGGCAGCGTGGGCCGTGTCGCACCCGTCGCCGTCCCACGCGCAATGCAAGTTGCAGCCGGCCAGTCGCACGAAAAGCGACGGTATGCCGTTCAGCTTTCCCTCTCCCTGGATCGTCCCGGGGAACGGGAAGCCGGAGGCCGGGGGGGGGAGGGGACGCCCGTCGCCGTCGCGGGTGACGGGGAAGATACCGTCCCTGGCCAGTAGCAGGAGGTCGTCACCGGTCATGGCTCGCGTTCTCCTCCTCGAGGATGGCCGCGGAGAAACGGACGTCGTCGAGCGTGAAATCGACTAGCTTCAAGTCCTCGCGGAAGGCCTCGGCATACCCGGTGGCGGTCTCGTGTACCCGCACGGAATGTAGGCGCACGTTTCCCTCCCCGTTTTTAAATTCCGTCTCGCGCAGGATATTGTCGACGAGAAAGAAGAGGAGGAGGGCGTACCCCTCCGCGGAGGGCGATACCGGCATCTCGACCACCCGCCGGTTGTACCGGTAGACGAACGCCTTCATCTCCTCCTCCTCCCCGCGCCAGAGGGAGTAGGAGTGGTCGAGACGGTCAACGAGCGCCTTGACCTTGTCCAGCAGCACGAAGTCCATGACCATGTATCCCCTGTCGAGGGCGTCCGAGGAGATAAAGACCTCGACGACGTACGAGTGCCCGTGGATATTCTCCCGGCAACGGCGCGAGGAGCACTCCCGCACGACGTGCGCCGCCTCGAACCTAAATAGTTTCCGGATACGCATGGTTGTCTCGTTGTTTGTCTTCCACGCCGGCCTCCCGGAAGGCTTTTTCCCGGAGCAGGCAACTGTCGCACGTGCCGCACGGCCGCTCTCCCCCCCGGTAGCAGCTCCACGTGAGGGAGTAATCCACGCCGAGCCGCGCCCCGAGCCGGATCTCGTCGGCCTTTGTCGAGTGGAGGAAAGGGGCGCGCACGCGCACGGGCCGTCCTTTCTCGCTGCCGAGGAGCGTCCCCGCGTTGATGGCCTTTTCCATCGCGCGGATAAAGGATTCCCGGCAGTCGACGTACCCCGAGTAGTCCACCTGGCTGACCCCGATATAAATGTCCTCGATCTCTAGCGCGTCGGCGTACGAGGCGGCAATGGAGAGGAAGACCATGTTGCGCGCCGGGACGTAGGTGTCCGGGATCGTCTCGCGTTGCAGGTCGCCGTCGGCGACGGGACGGGCGTCACTGGTCAGCGAGCTGCTTCCCCACCGGTCGAGCGGCAGGTGCACGATCTCGTGAGCCTTGACGCCGGCGGCGCTCGCCACGGCTTTTGCCGAGAGTAGTTCCTTGTCGTGCTTCTGCCCGTAGCTGAAGGTGATGGCGTGTAACTCGTCGAAGCCTTCTGCCCGCGCCAGGTAGAGCGCCGTGGTGGAGTCCACGCCCCCGGATAACAGTACAATTGCTTTTCTCATGATCGATTGTTTTTTTATGATCGTTTGTTTCTCTCGCGAAGATAACGACCCGCGCTTGATTTCTCGCTTTCTTGCAGGGAGTAAAGTTGACCGCCAACCAAGCAAGGTCGGCCGCCAACCACCCGTGGCCGTCCGCCAACCACCCGTGATCGTCCGCCAACCACGGGTGATTGTCGCGTTACCGTTTCATGTGGCGGTCGATTTCTCGCCGCGCGTCCTTGAGTTTCATGGATTCCCGTTTGTCGTAAGCTTTCTTTCCCCGCGCGAGGGCGACGCGCAACTTGGCGAGCCCCCTGTCGTTCAGGAAAAGCCGGGTCGGGATAATTGTCAGGCCACTTTCTTTCGTTTTTCTCTCGAGCCTGTCGAGCTCCTTCCTGGAGAGGAGCAACTTGCGTTCCCGTCGTTCGGGGTGATTATAATAAGTGCCGAGCCTGTACTCGGCGACGTACATTCCCTTGACCCATAATTCCCGTGCCTGGAAATAACAATACGCGTCGGACAATCCGGCCTTGCCCGCGCGGATGGACTTGATTTCCGTTCCGGTGAGAACGATACCCGCGGTGTACTCCTCGATAAACTCGTAATCGAAGGAGGCTCGCCTGTTCTTGATGTTGACGTGTTGATCCATGATGCTATATGATGATGGGGACGCGGAAGGCGATGGCCAGTAACCGCGTGAGTACGAACGGGAGGATGACCGTGACCATCCCGGTGATCAGGCAAATGTTTTGCACGCGTGCCGCTGGTAACGACGTGATGACGCGCAAGCCCGTGTACAAGGTGTAAAAGGAATACAGGCCGAGCACCGCCAGTAGCTCCCCGAGGACGCTCCTGGAAGGGAATCCCATCGACAGGGAACGGAAGAAGAGATAGACGGTGGCGGTATACGTTATTAATTGCAAGGCGACATGCCCGGCGCGCGCGACGTCCGTCGCGAGGAATTTCCTGGCGACGCGGAAGGCGAGGTAGCCTCCCACCGTGCAGGCGATAAAGTTGATGATTCCCCAGCGGATGGCCACGTGCAGGGAGTCCGTCGTCCAGCGCAGGAGCGCGGCGATGGCGGAGAGATACGCGCAAGGAGAGACGATGAAGTCCCGGAAGAGCGTTACTCCCCCGGGAGGTTCATCGCGGATAACCTTCCATTCCCGCCCCGGCTCCAGTAGTAGCCTCGCGAGGCGGGAGATGTAGAAGGTAAAACGTTCTCTCGCCGACATGCTTTAGTGGCGTTTTGCTAACCCGACCTTGTGCCCCGCCACGGCGAAGTACAATATAAAGAGGTAACACGGGAGGCCGATCACGAGGTAGGCGAGCTGCCGCCCGATGCATGGGACCTCTGCCAGTTGCCCGTAGAGTAGCGGTAGTAGCGCGCCCCCGGCAATGGCCATGATGAGGAGGGCGGAGCCGGTTTTCGTGTGTCTCCCGAGCCCGAAGATGGCCAGCGGGAAGATGGCCGGCCACATCAACGAGTTGGCCAGGCTAAAGAGGGCGACTATCCATATCGACACGCCCGCGGGGACAAGGAGTATGGATAATGATAATAACGCGCCCAACACGGCACAGGTCATGAGCGCCCCGGACTGGCTGATGTAGCGGGGGATGCAGATGATGCCGATGATGTACCCGGCGACGAGCGCGATCATGGAGTAGGTGGGGAAGATCTTGGCCTCGTCCATGCTTATTCCTAACGACTGGGCGTAGTTGATGAGGGTGTCGACGGCGATGACTTCCATGCCCACGTAGAGGAAGAGGGTGAGCACGCCGATCCACAGGTGGGGGTAGGTGAAGATGGAGCGGCGGGCGGCGGGTGTTTTCTCGTTTTCCTCGCGGCTGTCGATGCCCGGTAGCGGGGAGAAGCGCACGAAGAGCCCGAGCAGGACGAGCGCCGCCATGATGATGACGTAGGGCAGGATGGCCTTGGAGGCCAAGGCGTCGAGCTCGGCGGCCTTGCTCGCCGCGTCCATGCCGGCAATCTTGACCTCGAGCAGGTCGACGTCTTTTAGCACGACCGATCCGAGGATGAGCGGGCTGATGGCCCCGGCTACCTTGTTGCAGATGCCCATGATGCTGACTCGCTTGGCGGCACTTTCCGGCGCTCCCAGCTCGATGACGTAGGGGTTGGAGGCGGTCTGGAGGATGGACAAGCCAGTGCCCATGACGAATAACCCGAGGAGGAATAGCCCGTAGGTGCGGGAGGTGGCCGCCGGGATGAAGATTAACGCGCCGATGGCCATGATGAACAGGCCCAGCATCATGCCGCTCTTGTAGCCGGTCTGGCGCAGTACCCACGCCGATGGCAAGGCCATGAAGAAGTAGGCGATGTAGAACGCGAAGGTGACCCAGTAGCTCTGGCTTTCCGTTAGCTCGCAGGAGATCTTGAGGTAGGGGATCAGCGTGGCGTTTAACCACGTCACGAACCCGAAAATGAAAAACAGAATCCCGATGATGAAGATTCCGGTGGAGTAGGAGTTTTTGTTCTGTATCATACTATGTTTATTAATTAAAGTGATTCGGTACGAGAGAGGGGTCTCTCTCGCGCGGCCAAAGTTAGTAATAAATTAAAGAAACGATTCTCGTCGCGGATTATTAGTTACATTCGCGACAAGCCGCCGGTGATACTGCCGCGATAGCACCCGGCGAGCAAGGTTACTATAATTTGTAAATCATGGAGGAGAGACCGGCGCGAGAGTTAATAGCACGCTTGAACACGAAGGAGACGAGGGCATTCGAGGAGGTGTTCCATGCCTATTACGCGTCCCTTTGCTTCTTCGCGTCGAAGATCGTGAAAGACGAGGAGGCGGCGCGGGACGTGGTGCAGGAGGTGTTTATCTATTTCTGGGAAAGGAATCTTGCCTTCGAGAACATGGCCGCGGTGAAATCGTGCCTCTACACGTCGGTGCATAACCGGGCGCTGAATTACATGGAAAAACAAAATAACCGGAAACGGATACGCGCAAGCCTCGACGTGACGGATCGCGAGGAGGATTTCCTGCTGCATCAAGTGGAGGCCGATCTTTTTAAAATGCTCTTCGACGCGATTAGCGAGTTGCCGGCACAGTGCCGCGAGGTGTTCACGTTGAGCTACCTCGAGCAAAAGGAGGTGCGGGAGGTGGCGCGTATATTGAACGTCGCCGAGACAACCGTGAAGACCCACCGCCGCCGGGCCAAGGAGTTCCTGAGGACGCGGCTGCGGGGGGTGGATTTCTTGCTTCTCTTCCTCCTCCTGGGGAAATTGTAACCCGTCGCGATATATTTTCCTCTTCCCTTGTCCTCTTTTTCCCCGCGTTACCGGTTTATATTAACCGGAAGCCTCTTTATGACGATCTCGTGAACGCGGCTCCAGAAGGATGTTTAACAAAAAATAGAATGATGGAAACTGATTGTTTCACGCGGGAACAGCTCGTCGAACTGATTGCCGCGGAGATGAAAAACGAACTGACAGCGAGCCAGCGGGAGGCACTGGAGCGATGGCTGGCGGCGCGGGAGGAGAACAGGCGCTTTTTCGCGGCGATGCACGAGGAGGCGTACTTGCGCGAGAACCTGCTCGCTTACGGGCGTTTCGATTCCCGGCGGGAGTGGTGGGGCGTGGACCCCGCGCGGCGCTTCCGGTCGCGGCTGTATCGCTGGACGTCGATCGCGGCGGTGGTGATCTTGTTGACTGGCGCGGCGTGGGCGCTCCGGGGGATGTTTTCCTCTCCCTCCTCGCTGGAGGTGACGACGTCCGTGGAGATTCTTCCCGGCACGTACAAGGCGCGGTTGATCCTGGAAGGCGGGCAGACGTTCATGCTTGAGGCAAACGGTGACTCGACGGTGCTCCCGGGCGGGGTGACGCGGGAGAAAGATTACCGGCTGTTGTACAGGGAGCCGGCCGGGGAGGAGGTGACGTGGCACACGCTGGAAGTGCCCCGCGGCGGCGAGTACCGGCTGGAGCTGTCCGACGGCACGCTGATCACGCTGAACGCCGAATCGAAGATCCGCTACCCGAATCGCTTCGCCGGCAAGGAACGACGGGTGGAGCTGGAGGGCGAGGCCTTCTTCGACGTGACGCGCCAGCCGGAGTGCCCGTTTATCGTGTCGAACGAGCGGGCGCGGGTGGTGGTGCACGGTACTTCCTTTAACCTGAAAGCCTACCCGAACGAGAAGTTGCAGACGACGCTGCTCGCCGGTCGGGTGACGGTGGATTGCGGGACGGAGAGCGTGTCTATCCTCCCTGGCGACCAACTGACGTGGGACGGCCGGGAGTGGAGCGTGCGGCAGGTGGACGTTACTCCTTATATTGCCTGGAGAGAGCAGCGGTTTGTCTTCGATGACGAGTTGCTGGAGGAGGTGCTCGGGAAACTGGAGCGGTGGTACGATATAAATGTATATATCCGTTACCCGTCGCTGAAGGAGATCCGCTACACGGGAAACCTGCCCAAGTACGAGAAGATCGATAAGGTGCTGCACCTGCTGGAACTGGCGGCACGCGTTCATTTTAGCCTGAGTGGACGCACGCTGTTCGTGGAAAAAGAATAGGAACGGAAACGAGGGAAGACGATACCGTTCCCTCGCGGTCAAGTATTAATAAATAACACACGAATCTATGAAAAAATGTCGATGCAATGACGTGGGGATATTTCCCCATGTATTTCGAAGATGGAGTCTAACCAGAAAGATGTTGTTTGTGGCGTTCATGTTGCTCCTGTCAACGATTAACGCTACTGCCCGCGCCCAGGTGCGGCTGAACATGGACGTGAAGGATGTCACCCTCCAGGAGGTGTTCCAGGAGATCACTAAACTGACAGGGTACGAGTTCGTGTACAGCAGTAACGAGCTGCGCGGCACGGAACGGGTCTCGCTGAAGGCGGAGAACATGGAGCTGTCCGACGTCCTGACCGCCTGCTTGCAGAAGACTCACTTGTGGTTTCTCGTCGAGGAGGAGATTATCGTGATCTCCCCGAAGTTGAGCAACCCGACCCGACAACAACAACCACAACGCGGCACTTTTATCACGGGAAAGGTGGTCAGCGTCGATGGTAAACCACTGTCCGGGGCCACGGTGCAGGTGAAAGGCACGATACTCGGGGCAATCTCGGATATCGAGGGAAAGTTCCGTATCAGTACCCCGGCAGAAGGAGTGCAGGAGATACTCATCACCTTCGTCGGTATGAAAAGCCGAACCCTGCAGCTAACGGATCGCCCGGCAAGCGGCGAGTGGCTGATCGTGCTGGAGGAGGACTTCCTGCACCTGGATGACGTGATCGTCACGGGATTCAGGGATATCCCCAAGCACGAGCTGACGGGGTCTGTCAAACGACTTGAAGCGGAGGAGATCATGCAGGGAGCCAAGTTCTCTATTGACCAGATGCTGGCCGGGCAAGTGGCCGGCATGTCGGTGATCATGACTTCCGGGGAACCGAGTTCCACGCCCAAGATCCGTATCCGCGGCACCTCCTCGATACTTGGTAACAAATCCCCCTTGTGGGTGGTAGATAACATCATCATGTCAGACCCGACAACGGCGCAATCCCTGGCACAGATTGACAACATCGACCTGAACGGGGACGACGCCGCGTACCTGATCGGTAATGCCATCGCCGGGATTAACCCGCAGGATATCGAGTCGATCAACGTGCTCAAAGATGCCGCGGCGACCTCCCTGTACGGTATCCAGGCCGCCAATGGCGTGATCGTGGTGACGACGAAAAAGGGGCATGTCGGGAAGGCCGAGATCAGGTATAGCGCGAATGTCACGTTGAGCAGGCGCGAGTCCTACAAGCAGCGCTACTTGATGAATGCTGCCGAGCGAATTCAACTCTCGCAGGAGATCATGGAGGATGCCATCCCGTACGGGCGCTTCCCCGTCGGGCTTGGTTACGAGGGACTGTACATGCAGTACCAGAACAAGGAGATCACCTACGACGAGTTCATGACGGACCTGGACAAGATGGCAGAACGCAACACGGACTGGTACGACCTGCTCTTCCGCAACCCGGTAAGCCATAACCACACGGTGAGCATCAGCGGGGGAAATGAACAAACCCGCTATTACGCCTCGCTGGGGTATACCAATAGCCAGGGAACCGCGATCACGAGCGAGAGCCAGCGTTACAACGCCACCATGAACCTCGACTCGTGGTTAAGGAGCAATCTCAACATGAACCTGAAACTGTTGGGGAGCACGACGAGAAATAATGGGTTCAATGGTATCAACCCGAGCGATAAGGCGCGGACCACCTCCCGAACCATCCCCGCGTATAACGACGACGGCTCGCTGTACTATTACGCTACCAACTACGAGACTTTGACTATCGACCCCGCTACAGAGCCGTTGGTGATAAATTATCTGAACGAGTTGCAAGAGACCGGGCAGGAGGCGAGTATCATGAACGTGAACGCTGCCCTTTCCCTGCGCTGGGAGATGATAAGTGGCTTGCGGTACGAGATGATCGCGGGATTCGTCGAGAACAGGAATACCGTGCAAGCGTGGGCGAGCGATCATTCTTTCTCGGTGGCCACGATCAGGGGATATAACTTCGGGGCGCGCGAGCCTTTCTCGGAGGACGAGTCTGCATCCGCGCTACCGTACGGCGGTACTTTCTCGAATAGCGAGCGGAGAGAGACCAGTTACTCGCTGCAAAATAAACTGACCTACACGAAAACGGTCAACGAGGATCACCTCTTCTCCATAATGGGGACATCCTCCATACGTAGCGTTGTGTCCAAGGGATTCTCGAACAATGCATATGGTTGGAGGGGCGACCGGGGACAGTTGATCTCCCCGCAGGTTAGCGTCAGCAATTACACGAAACTGACCAGCCTCCTGTCGCCGATCATCGTCGACAACACGAAGAATACCGTGTCGTGGTTGGGATCCGCCTCTTATTCCTACAAGGACAAACTTGTCTTCTACGGCGATATCCGCGCGGACGGTTCTAACCAGTTCGGCGATAACCCGAGATACAGGTTCCTGCCGGTATGGGCACTCTCTGGAAAGTACACGCTCTCCAACGAGAAATTCTTGAAGGAAAACCAGCTATTCTCCTACCTGGCCCTACGCGGTTCGTACGGGTTCCAGGGGAATGTCGACCAGAATACCTCCCCGGATCTCGTGGCGCAGTTGAAGGCGTACAGCGCGAACAAGCATTTCGACATGTCCTCCATCTACATGTTGCCGAACCCCGACCTCCGGTGGGAGAAAACCGAGAGCTATACTGTCGGCCTGGATTTTGTCCTTGGACATGGACGCGTCTCCGGCGCGATCGAAACTTACAAGAAGTACGGGACAGACATGATCCTGCGCTCGCAGTTACCACAGTATAACGGGGTGGAATTTACCAAGATCAATGGCGGGAAGATGACGAATACCGGGATCGATGTCGACATCGCCGGCTATCCCATCCGCACGAAAGACTGGGAGATGGGTATCAGCCTCGTGTTGGGACACAACAAGAACGTCATCACGAAGGCCAACTCCTTGATCGAGGGAAGTAACCAGAAGAACAGGAATGCCAACCAGGTGAACGGGAACGCCATCATCGTGGGACAGGCGTACGGCACTATCTGGTCGTTCCGTTTTGCCGGTCTGGACCACGACACGGGCCTACCGCTCTTCTACGAGAACGGGGAGAAGAGCGTCTACCTGAATAACGGCGCTTTATCCGACGCCTCGGA
>JAITJA010000185.1 GCA_031279175.1 Odoribacteraceae bacterium | reverse complement strand
TTGACAATGACGAAGTTTATCAACCGTCTCGACTAGCTCCTGCCACGCGGAATCCAGGTCGGCCAGGAAACGACGACCCTCGTCGGTGATCGAGTAATATTTCCGCGGCGGGCCTTGCGTCGACTCCTCCCAGCGATATGACAGCCACCCGGCGTTCTTCTGTCGCGTGAGCAACGGGTATAGTGTTCCCTCCATGACGATCATGCGCGCCTCCTTTAACTTGTTAAGGATGTCCGGGGCGTACGCGTCGCCGTTGGAAAGCACGGATAGGATACAATATTCCAGTATTCCTTTCCGCATCTGGGCGCGTGCGTTGTCGATGCTCATGATACTCGCGAATTCGGGATGACGATCCAAAGAACCACGTAAATAAAGCACCCGGTCGGGCCTAACAAGAACGTGGCCAGGAAGCACGCGCGGATCACCAGGGGGTCTATGTCGAAATACTTACCCAGCCCGTTACAGATGCCGGCAATTACTTTGCCGTCGGGCTGCCGGTAGAATTTCTTTGACGCGTTGCCGGGGGAACGCCAGCCGGGGGAACGCCAGGTAGCCTGTATCCCGAGTTGCTGCAATACTTCCACCACGTCCGGGAGCGTGATGACTTTCTCTTTTCTTTCCGTCCTGCGGTACAGGAGGTCGGCGACGCGCGTTTCCAGTTCTTCCTTTTGCCACTGGCCATCCAGCGTCTCCCGGAGGCAGGCGTATGCCTCTTCTTCCATTGAAAACACCTTGTCATGCAGGTGCACCACGACTACTTTTTTCATGTTTCTTGAATTGGTTAAACGGTTAAATGATGAAATTACACGCGAAGGTATATAAAACAAACCAACTACCATGTATCGCATAGTACTGTTTTTACAATACACGCGAAAACTTATTCTCGGGGGAGGCTTTCGATACCCGTTCGCGCCGCGTTACCCCTGTAATTTCCCCCGGTGGCACGCGCGGGATATGATTTCTTTATTACCTTCGCGTCATTCATCCAACTTGTAGCAAGCCGACGCATGAAAACAACCAGCAAGTATTATCCCTTCCACCGAATGTGTTGATAACGTCAACGCGGGGAGCGGTGCGCCGGTTCTCCCGGGCGAGAGTAACGACAACGAATCAACATGAAACTACACGTGGGAAATAACATGAATATTATAGACGAATTGCGGCAACGCGTACTGATCCTCGATGGAGCTACCGGATCGGAATTACAACGCTTCCCGCTGGAAGAAGAAGACTTCAGGGGCGAACTGCTGGCGGCACATCCCGTCCCGCTCAAGGGCAACCTGGACGTGCTGAACCTCACGCGGCCGGATCTGGTACGGAAGGTGCACGACGCGTATATCGAAGCCGGGGCAGATATTATCGAGACAAATACCTTTAACTCGAACGCCATATCGCAGGGGGATTACCGGTGCGAGGAGCTGGTCTATCGCCTCAACTTCGAGGGAGCGCGGGTGGCCCGGGAGAGCGCTGTCGCGGGCGGGGAACGCGATGGACGTACTGTACGCGTTGCCGGGAGTATAGGCCCGACGGCCAAGTCCCTTACCCTCGCGCCGGACGTTAACCGTCCTGCCTACCGGGAGGTAGATTTCGACATGCTCGAGAACGCGTACGCGGTGCAGGCTGGCGCGCTGGTTGATGGTGGTGTTGACCTGCTGCTCGTGGAGACCGTCTACGACGGTTTGAACGCGAAGGCCGCCCTGCACGCGATCGCTCGCGTCCTGCAGGAGAAAGGGATTGACATCCCCGTGATGCTCTCCGTGACGGTCAACGACCGGGGAGGTCGCGTGTTAGCGGGGCAATCGCTGGAGGCCATCTACCATTCCCTCTCGCATTATCCCGTCCTGAGTTTCGGCCTGAACTGCTCCTTCGGCGCCACGGAGTTGCATGATTTTTTCAGGGAACTATCGCCGAAGGTATCACGCTTTCTCTCGATCTATCCCAACGCCGGACTGCCCAACGAGATGGGCGAGTACGACGAGACGCCCGCCTTCACCGCCGCCCGCCTGCGGGAGATGGCGCTGGAAGGATTAATCAACATAGCAGGAGGATGCTGCGGCACCACGCCGGCACACGTCAGGGCCATCCGCGACGCGCTGGAAGGCATCCCGCCGCGCGTGATCCCGTCACCCGACCCGGCGCTGGTCGTGAGTGGCCTGGACATCGTCAGGATCAACACGCGCGAGAGTAATTTTATCAACATCGGGGAGCGTACTAACGTCGCCGGTTCTGCCCGTTTTGCCCGCGCGATACGCGAGAAGAGGTACGACGAGGCCGCGTTGATCGCTCGCAAGCAGATAGAGGATGGGGCGTCCATTATCGACATCAACATGGATGACGCCATGCTCGACAGCACGGCAGAGATGGAATACTTCCTCCGCGTCATCAGCAACGAGCCGGAAATCGCCCGCGCTGCCCTGATGATCGACTCGTCGCGCTGGTCGACGTTGCTTGTCGGGTTAAAGAACGCCCCGGGGAAGTGCATCGTCAACTCCATCTCGCTCAAGGAAGGCGAGGAAGAGTTCATCGCGAAAGCGTTGGCGATCCGTCGTCTCGGAGCCGCGGTAGTCGTGATGGCATTTGATGAAGAGGGACAAGCCGCGACCTTCGAGCGGAAGATTGCCATCTGCCGTCGGGCGTACGACCTACTCGTCAACCGCGCCGGGTTCCCGCCGACGGACATCATCTTTGACGTGAACGTCCTTGCTGTTGCCACTGGCATTGAGGAGCACAACTCGTACGCCGTTTCCTTCATCGAGGCAGTACGTTGGATCAAACGCGAGCTGCCGGGATGCTACACCTCCGGTGGTATCTCGAACCTCTCGTTCTCGTTCCGCGGCAACAACCCGGTACGCGAGGCGATGCACGCCGTCTTCCTCTACCACGCGATACAGGCAGGCCTGGACATGGGCATCGTCAACCCCTCCTTGTTGCGGGTATATGACGACATAGACCCGGTACTGCTACAGGCGGTAGAGGACGTGGTACTTGACAGGCCCGACGCGACGGAGCGCCTGGTCGCCCTCGCCGAACAGTTCAAGGAACGGGGAGGGGAGACGAAAAACGCGAGAAACGAAGAGTGGCGCGATCTCCCGTTAGAGGAGCGTCTCGCCCACGCGCTCGTCAAAGGAACCGCGGAATACCTCCCGGCAGACATTGCCGAGGCCCTTGCCAGTTACGCCTCGCCGGTAGAGATCATCGAGTCACCACTCATGAAAGGCATGGAGCGCGTCGGCACACTCTTTGGCGAGGGCAAAATGTTCCTGCCACAGGTCGTCAAGGCCGCCAGGGTCATGAAAGAAGCCGTCGCCATCCTCCAGCCGGAGATCGAGCGACGAGACCGCGAGGGAGCATCTGCCGCTGCCGCCCGTCGTCCCCGCATGATCATTGCCACGGTCAAGGGAGACGTGCACGACATTGGCAAAAACATCGTCAACATCGTCCTGACGTGCAACAACGTTGAGGTCATTGACCTTGGCGTGATGATCGACAGACAAGTAATCGTCGACGCGATCAAGCGGGAACATGCCGACCTTGTAGGCGTCAGCGGGCTAATCACCCCGTCGCTCGGGGAGATGGAGCAACTCTGTCGCCTGATGCAAGAAGAGGGTTTGCGCGTCCCGTTGATTGTTGGAGGGGCCACCACCTCCGCCGTCCACACGGCCGTGAAGCTCGCGCCCCTCTACGACTACTGCGTCGTTGATGGTGGAGACGCTTCCCGCACGGTTGGCGTTGTCAAGCGCCTGCTCAACGACAGGGAGGCCTACATCCGCGAAATCAAGGAACGGCAAGAACAACTACGGGCGGCGCACCGCGCGAGGAACACGCCGGTAGTATCGATAGAGGAAGCCCGGCAGCGCGCCCCCCGTCACGAACCCGCGTCGTTCCTCACCCCGGGCTTCGGCGACCACGACCTGACAGCGCCCCGGCTTGACGTGGGGCGATTCGTCGGTCGGATAGACTGGACGCCCTTCTTCCACTTCTGGGGATTCAAGGGGACGTACCCGACCATCGTGCACGTCAACGAGGAAGCGGCGCGCCTCCACGAGACCGCCATCGCGAGACTGGGAGAAGTCGTCGCCGGGCAAGAATTTGAAGCCGCTGTCGTCGCGCGATTCTTCGACGCCTACTCCGAGAACGACGACATCGTGCTCGACGGCGCGCGTCGCCTCCCGATGCTTCGTCAGCAGGAGGCCGGCAGCCACTTCCTCTCACTCGCTGACTTCGTGGCCCCGCGCGGGACAGCCGCGAGCACCGTCGGTCTATTCTGCTTGAAGGTAGCGGACACCCGTCCCCGGTGCGACTGTCGCGATTTCGACCACCTCCTACGCGAGAGCCTCCTCGCCCGCCTTGCCGAGGCGCTGGCCGACTGGGTACAGGCCAACGTGGATGGTGGTCATCACGCGATACGCCCGGCGTTCGGCTATCCCGCCTGCCCCGATCACTCGTTGAAACGCGATGTCTTTGAACTCATCGACGCGACGCGGGTAGTGGGAGTCACCTTGACCGCCAACCATGCCATGTTCCCCGCGACAAGCATCTGCGGCATGTTCCTCGCGCACCCTGCCGCCCGTTACTTCAACGTCGGGAAGATTGCCGACGACCAGATGCAAGATTACACCCGGCGACGGGAGGGTATCGTGAAACTATAACACATCGACACATGAAAGTCATTGACATCATCGAGAAAGCCACCGGCCCGTTCTGTTCCCTGGAACTGGTGCCGCCGTTACGCGGGGGGGACATCAAGAAGATCCACGCCGCCATCGAACCGCTGATGGAGTTCGCTCCACCGTTCATCAACATCACCTTCCATCGCGACGAGGAGATATTCCGGCAACGTCCCGACGGGGCGATAGAGCGGATCGTCGTCACGAAGAGACCCGGTTCCGTGGCGCTTGCTGCCGCGATCATGAAACGCTTCCCCGTCGAGGTCGTTCCCCACGTCGTCTGTGGCGGGGCCACGCGCCACCAGATCGAAAACGTCCTGATAGACCTCCACTTCCTCGACATCGAAAACGTGATGGCCCTTCGCGGAGACCCGCTCCCCGGGCAACGAAACTTCGTCCCCACCGACGGGGGACATCGTTACTGCAACGAGCTGGTCGGGCAGATCGCCCGCCTGAACGACGCCAGGTATCTCGACGAGCTGCCGGGTGCAGTCCCTGCAAACTTCTGCATCGGCGTGGCCGGTTACCCGGAAAAGCACCACGAGGCCCCGAACATCGAGACCGACATCGAGCACCTGAAACACAAGGTAGACGCCGGCGCGCATTACATCGTCACGCAAATGTTCTTCGACAACGCCGCCTTCTTTCGGTTCGTCGACGCGTGCCGCTCGGCCGGTATCACCGTGCCCATCATCCCTGGCATCAAGCCCATATCAACCTTCAAGCACGTCGAGACGCTCCCCAGCGCGTTCCACATCGACATCCCGGACGCCTTGTCCAGGGCCATCCGGCGTTGCAAGACAAACGCGGAAGTAAACGCCGTCGGGGTCGAGTGGGCCACCGCGCAAGGCAAAGAACTTATCGCTCGCGGCGCGCCGGCCATCCACTTCTACACGATGGGATCACCGGATAATATTCGAGACATCATCAGGCAAGTCTTTTAAAAAAAGAAGCTACATTTGCTTCCACTTTTAAAAGAAACAGATGAATGAATTGTTATTATCCCACGTTATGAAGACAAGGAAACTTATTTACATCCTAATCACCCTACTTGGCGTTGTCGCCTGCGAAAAAGAAGAAACGGCGGTGACGTTGCAAGAGGAGGACGCGTACTACATCAATCACTTTTTTGAACAACACAACATCCCGGGCGGCTACCTCGCCGGCGAATTACAATCGACCACCATCGTCGCGCTGGAATCTGTCGTTGACCCGTCCACCGGCGCCGTCGTCGCGGGCGACACCCTCGAGAAGCGAGCCGCGACCTTTAACAAGCACGGCTACATCACCACCCTCCTGGACTACTCCATCCCGGGCGGGGAAGAGCTCTTCATGCTGACCGCCCGCGTGGACTATACCTACGACGCGTATCACCGGATCGCCAGCGAGATGACCACCACCGGGGGAAGCCCATTCCTTACCCGCGAACGGAAAGTCTATACCTATGACAACAAGGCCGGGACGGCCACCGAGGTAACCTCCATCGCCACGGGAGACGATCCCTTCCTCGTCATCAGGAAGGTCATCTACCAGCTGAAAAAAAACGGATTCATCGACGATAACCTCTACGAGGTCGTCTCGACGCGCGCCAGCATGGACGATCTACCCCTCGCGCCGACCCTCTCGATCGATTTCGTCGTCGTGCAGAGAGATGAACGCGACAACTGGACCCGCGCCTATTCCCGCGTGATCACCAGGGACAGGCAGGGAAACGAAACGGGACGTAGCCTGCACGAGTACTTCGCCAGGGATAACATTTACTTCAAGTAACGCCATGAAAACAACCGCCTCGCTCGCCCTCGCCGCCCTGCTCGTCATCATGCACGCCGCCTGCATACGGGAAATCGGTGGTGCTGAATATCTACGTCTTTATGACGACGATCTTTCCATCCTCGACTTTGACCTCCAGCCGGGCGTTCGCTCGCTGACGACAGACCTCCTGGAGGTTGTCGTCGCGGGAGAGCAAGTCACACCCGGCAAGCTCATTGCCAAATCCTACCACGAATTTATCCCGCTCGGCCTCTGCTCGCGTCTCGTCATCTACGCCATCTCTACCAGCGGCGCGTGCAGCGAGTCCTCTACCCGCGACCGCGAGTTCGACGACCGGGGACGGGTCACGCGAGAGCTCTCCGCGGATTACGTCCAGGCCCCCGGCACGGACGCCATCTCCGTCGTCACCGGCGAGTTGCTCTACACGTACGATGACAAGGCGCGAACGGCAACCTGCATCGAGTACGCCGGGGGATCCCTCTCGAGAGATGACTATACATCTGTCGTCAAACGGGTATACCCGCTCCGGGACGACGGGCGAATCTATCCCGGGATACGCTCGGAATACGCGGTGACGAGATCGGTTATCTCCTGCAGGAGGGTGGTCATCGCGACCGACGATCACGGCAACTGGACGGAGGCGTACTCGCGAGAGGAAACCGACGACGGGCTTCCCGCCCTGCTTTATGATTACATGAAACGAGATATTACTTACCATTAAAACTAACGATCATGAAACAACTACTATTTGTATTCATCGCGCTATCAGTCGCGTTCACCGCGCCGGCGCAAGAGTTAAAGGAAATCAAGTTGAACGATCCCGATAAAACGCGGGGAAGTTCAGTCATGAAAGCACTCTCGGACCGGGCCTCGTCGCGGGAGATGGACGCCCGGGAATTATCGCTCCAGGACTTGAGCGATCTGCTCTGGGCCGCGTATGGCGTCAATCGCCCCGACGGGCGGCGAACGGCCCCGACGGCAAAGAATGACCAGGATATCGATCTTTACGTGAGCCTGCCGGCGGGCACTTACTTGTACGACGCGCGGGCGAATCTCCTCAAACCGGTTGTCAGCGGGGATCTTCGCCCGGTGCTTGCCGCTGGACAGGAGTTTGTCAAGCGGGCCCCGGTCGTGATCTTGATCGTCTCGGATTATTCCCGCTTCAGGATGAATGACGTTGACCGTTCCCGGTTGTGGGGCGCCATGGATGGCGGGATCGTTTCACAGAACATTAATATATTCTGTGCTGCTGTTGGTTTGGCGACCGTGCCGCGCGCTTACATGGATCAGGTGAAATTAAAGGAGATCCTTGGCCTGTCGGATACCCAGATGCCGGTCTTGAATAATCCTGTCGGGTACCCGGTATCGCGTTGATTGCCCCCGCGATTTGTTTCCTGCCCGCCCGGATCTCCCGGGCGGGCAGGTCTTTTTCGCGCCTCTCTCCCGGGATTCAGGTCACCCGGTAAATGACGCGCGCCGCCATGTCCGGGATTCCGGACGAGCCGCCGCGATTTTTTTTTCTGCCCGTCCGGACCTCCGGACGGGCCGCTGCAATTGTATTCTGC
>JAITJA010000180.1 GCA_031279175.1 Odoribacteraceae bacterium | reverse complement strand
GCCACTAATTGTTGCTTCCCCGCCACTAATTGGCGGGTGTTTCACGGTGATTGGTGGGTGTTTCACGGTGATTGGCGGGACCGCGGCGGCCGCGGACGGCATCGCGGCGGCCGCGGACGGCATCGCGGCGGCCGCGGACGGCATCGCGAGGCTCGCGGACGGTATTTTTTCCCCTGTTTGGCGTGATTTTCCCGTTACTTACCGGTTCATTTACTTGAATTTATTCCCGGCGGCGGGCGTCTTCCCGGGGTCATGCCCCGCGCACGGGCGGGGGAGGCGGGTATACCTCCCGTTAACGTTCGCGTGGCCATGCACGGGCATCGCCAGGCGGTCATCGGGGGAGCGAAAGAGCATCCCGCGACCGGGATTCGGGAGTTTCCCGAAACCTTCCCACGAGGCGTGGGAGACTTCCGGGGGTTCCCCGAAACCTTCCCACGAGACGGGGGAGTCTTTCGGGAGTTCCCGAAACCTTCCCACGAGGCGGGGGATACTTTCGGGAGTTCCCGAAACCTTCCCACGAGGCGTGGGAGACTTTCGGGAGTTCCCGAAACCTTCCCACGAGGCGGGGGAGACTTCCGGGGGTTCCCGAATCCTTCCCACGAGGCGGGGGGGACTTTCGGGAGGAGGCCGCGGGGCGGCCTTACCCTTGCAGGCAGTAGCCTGGGGCTACTGTACCCCGTCGTTGGCGCGCGATTGCCCCCACGGGAGGCTTATCTTAATGGTTTCATGATTTAGACGGGGCCCCGCGGGAGGCTTTTTATTATCCGGGATCGTTTTCTGGCACGCTTGGGGTGCTGGCCACGAGGGAGTGGTCGTCACGCGGCCATCTCCGCGACTGGTTCAAGGAAGATATAGTCCTGTCCGGGCATGGTCTCGTGTAATACTTGCCGGCGAGAAGGGGTCGCCGGCCCGCGGGAAGAGTTCAGCGGTGTTGAAGCGTGGAGGGGCCGTTACGGAGGAGGGTGATGACGCGCCGGATCCCGTCGCGCAACGCGTCGATCTCCTCGAGGGTGTTGTACATGGCGAGCGAGGCGCGGATCATGGAGGTGACGCCGTAACGTCGCATGAGCGGTTCGGCACACATTTGCCCGGTGCGTACGGCGATGCCGAGGTGGTCGAGCAAGGTGCCCGCGTCGAGCGGGTGCACGCCCTCGATCCCGAACGAGATGACGGGGGAGGAGCGCGGGGCCTCGCCGTGGAGGACGAGCCCGGGGATGGTTTTTAGTTGTTGCCTCGCGTAACGCGCGAGTTCTTCCTCGCGGGCGGCGATTCTCGTCATTCCGATGGATTCGAGGTAGTCGATGGCCTCCCCGAGCCCGATGACGCCGATAAAGTCTGGCGTACCGGCCTCGAACTTGAACGGGAGGTCGTTGTAGGTGGTTTTCTCGAAGCGTACTTCCTTGATCATTTCCCCCCCGCCTTGCCAAGGTGGCATTTTCCGGAGCAGTTCGTTTTTCCCGTAGAGGACGCCCACGCCTGTTGGGCCGTACATTTTGTGGGCGGAGAAGGCGTAGAAGTCGCAGTCCATGTCTTGGACGTCGACGGGTAGGTGTTGCACGGCTTGCGCGCCGTCTACCAGCACGCGCGCTCCCGCGGCGTGGGCCGCCTCGATGACTTGCCGGACGGGGTTGATCGTCCCGAGGACGTTGGAGACGTGTGTCACGGCAACCAGGCGTGTGGCGCGGGAGAGGAGGCGGGGTAGTTCTTCCATGGCGAGCTCTCCGTTGTCGCGCACGGGTAGTATTTTGAGCACGGCTCCTTTTCGCTCGCGGAGCATTTGCCACGGGACGATGTTCGCGTGGTGTTCCATCTCGGTGATGATGATCTCGTCGCCGGGGTTGACGAAGGCCTCGCCGTAGGAGTAGGCGACGAGGTTGATGGCCTCTGTCGTTCCCCGCGTGAAGATGATTTCTTCGGCTTGTCGCGCGTGGATAAAGTCTCGTACTCGTTCCCTTGCCCGCTCGTTGGCCCCGGTGCAGAGATTGCTGAGGTGGTGTACGCCGCGGTGCACGTTGGCGTTGTAGCGGAGGTAGTATTCAGTCATTTTTTCGATGACGCGTGCGGGTCGTTGTGTTGTCGCCCCGTTGTCGAGGTAGACGAGCGGTTTCCCGTGTACGCGTTCCTTGAGGATAGGGAAGTCTTCCCGCGTTTGATTGACGTTGAACATGTCAGGAGGTTTTTTTGCAGTGCCGGACGCAGTTGTAGCATTTTGTTAGTTCGCCTCTCAGGCGTTTGTCGACGAGGTTGTCGATTTGTTCGCGGAGAGGTTCGAGGCGTATCCTCCCGACGATTTCGTGCGCGAACCCGAACATCATCATGAGCCGCGCCTCTGCCTCGCTGATTCCTCTCGAGCGGAGGTAAAACATGGCCTCGTCGTCGAGCTGCCCGACGGTCGCCCCGTGTGAGCATTTCACGTCGTCGGCGTCGATGATCAGTTGCGGGCGGGTGTTGACGCGTGCCTCGTCGGAGAGTAGTAGGTTGTGATTGGCCTGGTAGGCTTCGGTTTTTCTCGCTCCCGGTCGGACGATGACGCGCCCGGTGAAGTCCGCGACGGCGGAGTCGTCGAGCACTCCCTTGAAGAGCTCGTTGCTCCTGCATCCCGGCGCGGCGTGTTCGATGGATGTGAAATTGTCCACGCGTTGTTTTTTGTCGGAGAGGTACATCCCGTGTAGGTTACATTCGCTTCCCTCCCCGGCGAGCGCGACGATGAGATTGTTTCTCGTGAACCCTCCGTAGAGGGTGATGGTGTTCGCGTCGAGGCGCGAGGCTCGTTCTTGCGTGACGAAGATGGCGTTGATTCGCGAGGCCTCGACGTGCTGGTTTTGTACCTGGTAGTAGTCGAGGGAGGCGTTTTCGGAGAGGGCGATCTCGGTGACGCTGTTCGAGAGGAAGGCGTTGTCGGAGAGCGTGTGGTCGCAGGCGAGGATGGTGGCTGTCGCTCCTTTCCCGATGATCGCGAGATTGCGCTGGAATGACATCACGTTGTTGTTGTTTCCCTGCATCAGGTTGACGATTTGCAGAGGTTTGTCCATGTTTACCCCGTCCGGCACGTTGATGAAGATCCCGTCTTGCGCGAAGGCGGTGTTCAAGGACGCGAGGGTGTCGCGCTTTCCCGCGTGGTGGTTATAGTGCAGTTCCAGTAGCCCGGGGTATCGTTCGGCGGCTGTCGGCAGGCTGCATATCACGACTCCTCCCGGCAGTTCCAGGGGCTCGTCGACGCGCGCGGTCCATCCGTTGACGGTAAAACGGACGCGCGTGTCGAGCCCCGGCACGTTGCAGGTGAAGAGGGCGTCCGGGTTTACTTTCAGGCGTGGTGGGCGCAACATCAGGTGGTAATCGCGGTCGAACGCGGGGAGCAGGTCGGCGTGCGCGTATTCTTCTGTTTTTTCCGGTATGCCGCTGGCGATGAAATGCAGGAAGGCTTCTTCCCTGTGGCGGTCGAGGAGCTCGTTGCTGTTCACCCGGAGTGGTTTTCTTGCCTCCCGGAAGATGGCGGAGAGGTCGCTGTTGATTTGTTCAGTGCTCATCTCGGGTGTTTTTTAGTTTTCTCCGGGAGACTGTTGCTTGATCCAGTCGTATCCTTTTTTTTCTAACTCTATCGCGAGTTCCTTTCCGGCGGTTTTGACGACGCGTCCGTCGTGTAGCACGTGCACGACGTCCGGCACGACGTGGTCGAGTAGTCGCTGGTAGTGGGTGATCACGATGACCGCGTTTCCCGGCCCTTTCAGGCGGTTCACCCCGTTGGCCACGACCCGCAAGGCGTCGATGTCCAGTCCCGAGTCGGTCTCGTCGAGGATGGCGAGCACCGGTTCGAGGACTGCCATCTGGAAGATTTCGTTTTTTTTCTTTTCTCCTCCCGAGAATCCCTCGTTTAACGATCGGTTGAGGAGCTTGCTGTCTATTCCGACCCATTCCATTTTTTCCCTGATCATTTTCAGGAATTCACCGGGTGGGTAAGGGGGCTTTCCGCTGTATTTCCTGTGCTCGTTGATGGCTGTTTTCAGGAAGTTTACCGTGCTCACGCCGGGGATTTCTACCGGGTACTGGAAGCTCAGGAAGAGCCCTTCCCTGGCGCGGTTTTCCGCTGGCATTTCGAGCAGGTTTTTTCCCTTGAACCATACTTCACCACGGGTCACGATGAAATTTTCGCGTCCGGCCAGTACCGCCGACAGTGTGCTTTTCCCCGCTCCGTTCGGCCCCATGATGGCATGTGTTTCTCCCGCGTTCACGTCGAGGTTGATCCCTTTCAGGATTTCTTTCCCGTCGACGACGGCATGTAGGTCTCGTATTTCTAGTAACTTGTTCATACTTTTAGATTGTTATGTTTATCCCACGCTGCCCTCGAGGCTTATTTGCAAGAGTTTTTGCGCCTCGACAGCGAATTCCATCGGCATCTTGCTGATCACGTCTCCGGCATATCCCTTGATGATTAGCCCGACGGCGTCTTCGGTTGAGATGCCCCGCTGGTTACAGTAAAAGAGCTGGTCTTCCCCGATCTTGGAGGTGGTCGCCTCGTGCTCGACGCGGGCGGACGGGTTGGCGACTTCCACGCGCGGGAAGGTGTGCGCGCCGCACCTGTCGCCCAGTAGCAGGGAGTCGCATTGCGAGTAGTTGCGGGCGTCGCGGCATTTTTTCGCGACTTTCACCAGCCCCCGGTAGGTGTTGGAACTTTTCCCTGCGGAGATTCCTTTCGAGACGATCCGGCTGCGGGTGTTGTTCCCGATGTGAATCATTTTCGTGCCGGTGTCCGCCTGCTGGTGGTGATTGGTGACGGCTACCGAGTAGAACTCGCTCACGGAGTGGTCCCCCTTGAGGATCGTTCCGGGGTATTTCCAGGTGATGGCCGACCCGGTTTCTACTTGCGTCCAGATTAATCGCGCGCGTTCTCCCCGGCAGATCCCCCGCTTGGTGACGAAGTTGTAGATGCCTCCCTTGCCTTCCTTGTCGCCCGGGTACCAGTTTTGCACGGTGCTGTATTTCACCTCGGCGTCGCGCTCCACGATGATCTCGACGATGGCGGCATGTAGCTGGTTTTCGTCCCGTCGCGGCGCGGTGCACCCCTCGAGGTAACTCACGTAGCTTTCCTCGTCGGCCACGATGAGCGTCCGCTCGAATTGCCCGGTTTTCGCCGCGTTGATCCGGAAATAGGTGGAAAGCTCCATCGGGCAGCGTACCCCCCGGGGGATGTAAACGAAAGATCCGTCGCTGAAGACGGCCGAGTTTAACGCCGCGAAGTAATTGTCCGCGTAGGGGACTACCGTGCCGAGGTATCGCTTGATCAGGTCGGGATGGTCTTTTACCGCCTCCGAGAAGGAGCTGAAGATGATTCCTCTCTCGGCAAGGGTTTCCTTGAATGTCGTTTTCACGGAGACGCTGTCCATCACCGCGTCCACGGCTACCCCGGAGAGCATTTTTTGCTCGTCTAACGGGATGCCCAGCTTGTCGAAGGTCGCCTTTAGTTCGGGGTCTACCTCGTCCCACGAGCGGTTTTCGGCTTTTTTCGGTGCCGCGTAGTAGATGATTTCCTGGTAGTCGATGGGCGGTATCTCGAGCTTTGCCCACGTGGGCGTTTTCATGGTCAACCAGTGACGGTAGGCGCTTAATCGAAATTCAAGAAGCCATTCCGGTTCTCCTTTTTTCCGCGAGATCAGCCGGACGACTTCCTCGCTTAGCCCTTTACCGATCGTCTCGGTCTCGACGTTCGAGACGAACCCGTGTTTGTATTCCCCTCTCGTGAATTCGTCCAGTATGTTGTCTTGGTTTTTATCCATCGGTGAATTTGTTTGTACAACTCCCGCGAAGGTACGAAAAATAATTGCCAGCGCGAGCTTCCGAGTACCCCGCGGGGTGGACGCGCACCGGTCGTTCCGCGTGTCGGACTTCAGGTAGCGCTGCCGTTCCCGGGGTAAAATCCCTGGGGTTTCAAGGTAAAGCTCTCGGGGTTTCGGGGTAAAACCGGCTGGTCTCGCGACGAGTAATATCTCGCCGGGAGAGCGATCGCGCGCGGTTGCCCGGTAGGGTTTTGCCGGGAGAGGGAGGGGAGCCCGCTCCAGCGAGAAAACTTTTTTCGCGGGTAGTGTTGTGGATTCGGATTTTCGCGTTACATTTGTCGCCGTTTCCAGAAGGTACCATAGCTCAGTTGGTAGAGCAAAGGACTGAAAATCCTTGTGTCCCCGGTTCGATTCCTGGTGGTACCACTTCCCAAAAATTTATCGAGCAGATTTACGACAACGGTTCGCGACGCCCGTCGCTTACCGGTGAATTCGTTTTAGATACCCTCGCTCCCGGGATTTTATAATTCCTTGCCCGCGGACCGGTCAGGGGATAATAAAAGGGGACGATTTCTCGCCCCCCTCTTATCGTTATTAGTCATGATCATTAATCTTTCCACGTGTATCTATATTCTACTAATTCTTTACCCTCTAACGCACCCCATATGACAGTCTGCCTCGCTCTATCGTAGTACGCGTTTATCGCGGGTGAATGCCCGTATCGCTTGCCGTCTATCACGATATTCCCGTACTCCGGTGAAGAAGAAAATGAATGTGCCCTGTCAGTAGAATAGAGTTCTATCTTTTTATCGTAATTAATCCAAAGACTAGGCAGAGATTCGCTTCTGAATTCTACATTGTTGCTATTTACATACAATTCCTCGTTTTCTCTATAGAAATAAGCATACTTTCCGCTCTCGGTAAAGTAGAAATCAACAACCTCATCATACCCTTTACTCACCGTTCCGTTGATATTTACATACCATTTTTCGTTTTCTTCATAGCTATAAGCATACTTCCCGCTCTTGGTAAAGTATACCCTGACCCCATAATGCCCTTTACTCACCATTCCGTTGATATTTACATACCATTTTTCATTTTCTTCATAGCTATAAGCATACT
>JAITJA010000149.1 GCA_031279175.1 Odoribacteraceae bacterium | reverse complement strand
CCGCCTCGAGGATCTGGGCTGCCGCCTCGAGGATCTGGGCTGCCGGTGCTGGGGTCGGTGATGGCGAGCGACAACTCGTACGCGTCGGGTCGCGCGACGTTGATCTGCTTCTTGAGTTTACCGGCGACGATAAAGACACTGCCGGAACGGGTGGGAGTGGTCGAGGATGCCGGGATGGAGATGGTATGCCCCGTCCCGAAACAACCAAGAAAACCAAGAAAAAACGGGTTTTTTGCCTGTTTTCCTCGCGTCCACTTGTTTATTTGCTTGTCGCGTTACCCGCTATCCCCTTTCCTCCCTGGTAAATCGTGTCGTGACGCCCCTGTTTTTTCGTTTTTCGGTTGGTATTGCCAATAGAAATTAGGCTATCTTTGCGCGTCCTCGTTTCGAGACGCGAGGAAACTATCACGTAACATGTTTTTAGTAATAATGGACTTATGAACCTGACTTTATTTGTAGTCGTTTTGCTCACGGCGATCGTTCTGGTTGTCGCGGCGCTCGGTATTGCCCGGTTGATCTCCCCCCGGACGTTCAACCGGCAGAAGGGAGAAGCCTACGAGTGCGGTATCCCGACACGCGGGTCGTCGTGGATGCAATTCAAGGTAGGGTATTACCTGTTTGCCATCCTCTTCCTGCTGTTTGACGTGGAGACGGTACTGCTCTTCCCGTGGGCACTCGCGGCCCGCGACCTGGGGAGCGCGGGCCTGATCAGTATTTCGTTCTTTATCGTGATCCTGGGGCTGGGACTGGCCTACGCCTGGAAGAAAGGAGCCCTGGAATGGAAGTGAAGATAAAATCCATGAAGCCGGGGGACTTCAATGATAACGAGTACCTCGAGGCCCTCCTCCGGGAATCCGGCGCGAATGTCGTCGTGGGATGCCTCGACGACGCGATCAACTGGGGACGCGCGAACTCGTTGTGGCCCCTGACCTTCGCGACAAGCTGCTGCGGCATCGAGTTCATGGCCGTCGGCGCGGCCCGTTACGATTTTGCCCGCTTCGGCTTCGAGGTGACGCGCGCCAGCCCGCGCCAGGCAGACTTTATCATGGTGGCCGGGACAATAGTGCACAAGATGGCCCCCGTGCTGAAACGCCTCTATGACCAGATGGCCGAGCCGAAGTACGTGATCGCGATGGGCGCTTGCGCGATCTCGGGCGGCCCGTTCAAGGAATCTTACCACGTGCTGAAAGGCGTGGACACGATCATCCCCGTGGACGTGTACGTCCCGGGATGCCCGCCGCGCCCGGAAGCGTTGCTGTACGGGCTGATGCAACTGCAACGGAAAGTAAAGGTGGAGCGCTTCCTCGGCGGTAAGAATAAAAAAGAGAAAAGATCTCAACATTCAAACGATTGATACGATGCTAAAAGATAAGATTGTCGCGAAGATACCGGGAACGCGGGTGGTGGAGAACGGGACGATACCCACGTTTGCCGTGGCGCCCGGGGATTACCGCGCGCTGGCGCTTTTCCTGCGGGACGACGCGGAGATGCTGTTCGACTTTATGGCGTGCATGACGGGCGTGGACCGGGGAGACGCGCTGGGCGTGGTGCTGTTGCTGGAGTCAACGACGCTGGGGCACCGCGCGTACGTGGAGACCATGACAACGGACAGGGAACGACCCGCGTTGCCCACGGTGTCTGACCTGTGGGAGACGGCGAACCTGAACGAGAGAGAGGTGTATGACTATTTCGGTATCCGCTTCTCCGGTCACCCCGACACGCGCCGCCTGTTCTTGCGGAATGACTGGGTGGGATACCCGCTGAGGAAGGATTATAACGCCAGCGAGGCCACGAATCCCGCGCGGCTGGAGAGCGACGAGTCGCCGGACGAGACGGTTTCCTACCGGGAAGACGGTGAGAAGGAGACGCGCTCGCTCTTCGATGACGATGAGTACGTGGTGAATATCGGCCCGCAACACCCGGCCACGCACGGGGTGCTCCGCTTCCGCGTGGCGCTCGAGGGGGAGATCGTGAAGAAGGTCGACGTCCATTGCGGGTATATCCACCGGGGGATCGAGAAGATGTGCGAGA
This sequence comes from Odoribacteraceae bacterium, assembly GCA_031279175.1. GTDB lineage: Bacteria > Bacteroidota > Bacteroidia > Bacteroidales > Marinifilaceae > JAIRKS01. Next base: position 9,273 of record JAITJA010000149.1, on the reverse strand, counting down.
GCCTGTCGTACCAGCAGATGCTGCCGCTCGCCGATCGCCTGGATTACCTGGCCGCGCACCAGCACCGACATGCCTTGTGTCTCTGTATCGAGGAGGCGTTGCAGCTGGAAGTGCCGGAACGCGTGAAGTATATCCGCACGATCATGGACGAGCTGAACCGCTTGTCGTCGCACCTGCTTTTCTGGTCGACGCTCTGCATGGACCTGGGCGCGCTGACGGCCTTTTTCTACGGGTTTCGCGACCGGGAGAAGGTGCTCGACATCATGGAGGAGACAACCGGCGGGCGGCTGATCCAGCATTATAACGTGATCGGCGGCGTTTCTGCCGATATTCACCCGAATTTCACGCGGCGCATCAAGGAGTTTATCAAGTACCTGCCCCCGATGTTGAAGGAGTACGACCAGGTTTTTACCGGGAACGTGATCGCGCGGCAACGGATGGAGGGGATCGGGGTGCTGTCGCGGGAGGACGCGATTTCCTTCGGGGTTACCGGCCCGTCGGGACGCGCTTCCGGCTGGGCGTGCGACGTGCGGAAACGGAGACCGTACGGGGTGTATGACAAGGTGGACTTCAACGAAATCGTGTACACCGGTGGGGATTCGTTCCACCGCTACATGGTGCGCGTGAAGGAGATCGCGGAGTCGTTGCGAATCCTCGAGCAACTGGTGGACAATATCCCGGCAGGAGATTTCGCCGTGAAGACAAAGCCGGTGATCAAGCTGCCGGAAGGACGCTATTTCAAGAGCGTTGAGGGGAGCCGGGGCGAGTTCGGCGTGTACATCGAGAGCCGGGGCGAGAAGACCCCCTACCGCTTGAAGTTCCGCTCGACGAGCTTCCCGCTGGTGTCGGTGGTGCCGCACCTGGCGCGAGGGAGCAAGATCGCCGACCTGATCGCGATAGGCGGTACACTGGATTATATCGTGCCGGACGTCGACCGGTAATCTCTCAATATAAAAAGTTCAACAAGGATGTTTGATTTTTCAGTTATCACACAATGGATCGACCAACTCCTCCGGGGAGCGCTGCCCGACGCGGCGGCCACCGTTGTAGAGTGTGTCCTTATCGGGTTAGCGTTATTGCTGGGGTACGCGGTCATCGCCCTGGCATTGATTTACGTGGAACGGAAAGTGTGCGCGTGGTTCCAGTGCCGGTTAGGGCCGAACCGGGTGGGGCCGTTCGGGTTATTACAAAGCGTCGCGGACATGATCAAGATGCTGATCAAGGAGATCATCGAGATCAAGCACGTCGACCGGTTTCTCTTTGGCCTGGCGCCGTATATCGTGATCATCGCCTCGGTAGCGGCCTTTTCCTGTCTCCCGTTCGCGAAAGGCTTGCAGGTGCTCGACTTTAACGTCGGGATATTCTTCCTGATAGCCGTCTCCTCGATCGGTATCGTGGGAATACTGCTCGCCGGGTGGGCCAGTAATAACAAGTACTCGCTGATCGGCGCCATGCGAAGCGGCGCGCAGATGATCAGCTACGAGTTGTCCATCGGGTTATCCATCTTGACGATGGTCGTGCTCTCCGGGACGTTGCAGATCACGGAACTCGTGGAGGGACAAGCCGACGGGTGGTTTCTCTTCAAGGGACATGTCCCGGCGTTGATCGCCTTCGTGGTCTACCTCGTGGCAGGGACGGCGGAGACGAACCGCGGGCCTTTCGACTTGCCGGAAGCCGATTCCGAGCTGACAGCCGGGTATCACACGGAATATTCCGGGATGCACTTCGGCTTTTTCTACCTGGCCGAGTACCTGAACATGTTTATCGTGGCCGGCGTCGCCGCTACCCTGTTCCTGGGAGGATGGATGCCGCTGCACGTCCCCGGGTGGGAGAGCTTTAACGAGGTGATGGACTATATCCCCTCGCTCTTCTGGTTTCTCGGCAAGGTGGGGGCCATGATCTTCGTGATCATGTGGTTCAAGTGGACGTTTCCCCGCCTGCGCATCGACCAGCTGCTCCGCCTGGAGTGGAAATACCTGCTGCCGATCAACCTGCTGAACTTGCTGCTGATGGTGATCGTGGTAGTCTACAAGTTACATTTTTAATACGCGAGTGATCATGAATAGCCTATATAGATATATCGTCAATTTTGTCAAGGGCCTGCGCTCCTTGCTCGTCGGTATGCGCACCACGCTCCGGGTATTCTTCCGCAAGAAAATAACGGAGTGCTACCCGGAAAACCGAAAGAAGCTGGTGATGTTCGACCGTTTCCGCGGGGAGCTGGTGTTGCTGCACGACAGCCAAAACCATCACAAGTGCATCGCCTGCGGGATTTGCGAGGTCAATTGCCCGAATAGCACGATCCGCCTGACAAGCGAGATGGTGACCGACGCGGCAGGGAAGAAAAAGAAAGTGTTGGTCGATTATCATTACGATCACGGGAGTTGCCTCTTCTGCCATCTGTGCGTGCGGACATGCCCGCAGGGGGCGCTGGACTTTATTCCCACGTTCGAACACGCCGTCTTTACCCGCGAGAAGTTAGTACACAAGTTGAATCGCGAGGGATCATCCCTGGCGCCCAAACCCGTCGCGGAGAATCTTACCGTATAAAAATATCACGCTATGAATATACCAATACAAGAAACGGTCTTCTTCCTGCTGGCAGCGGTGATCGTGATCTTTTCCATCCTGACCGTTACTACCCGGCGGATCTTGCGTTCGGCGACCTACCTGCTGTTCGTGTTGTTCGCCACGGCCGGGATCTATTTCCAACTCGAGTACTCGTTCCTGGGCGCGGTGCAGCTCACCATCTACGCGGGAGGGATCATCATCCTTTACGTCTTCTCGATCTTGTTGACCAACCAACAGGCAGACGAGAAGCTGGAAAAGATAAAGAATAGCAAGGTCGTGGCCGGGGCGCTCGCCGCCGTCGCCGGGCTGGGGATCACCCTCTTCCTGCTCCTCACGCACTCCTTTGGCCCTTCCCGCCTCGCGGGGGGCGAGGTGCCGGTGAAAGAGATCGGGACGGCACTGATGGGGACGAGTAAATACCAGTACCTGCTCCCCTTCGAGGTCATCAGCATCCTGTTGCTGGCCTGCATCGTCGGGGGAATCATGATCGCGCGAAAACGATAAAATCAAAGAGATTATGGAAGGACTACATTTAGAATATTACCTCGTCGCGAGCGCTGTCATGTTCTTCGCCGGGGTATACGGGTTTCTCACCCGTCGCAACCTGTTGACGATATTGATCTCGATCGAGTTAATCTTGAACTCGGTGGACATTAATTTCGCGTTATTCAACCGCTTTCTTTTCCCCGGTCAACTGGAAGGCTTCTTCTTCACGTTGTTTGCCATTGGTGTTTCCGCCTGCGAGACGGCAGTTGCTATCGCGATCATCATTAACATCTATCGCAATATCCGGAACATCCAGGTAAAGAACCTCGACCAACTGAAGGATTAATCATGATAAACATCGATAACACATGGAATATACACTCTTTATAGTACTCCTACCGTTCCTGTCGTTCCTGTTCCTCGGGCTGGTGGGGAAGAGACTAACGCCGCGCGCGGCGGGGTATACCGGGACAATCGTCCTGGCCATCTCGGCTTGTTTGTCTTACATCGCGGCGTGGAACTACTTCACGACGGCAAAGGTCAACGGGGTTTTCGAGAAACTAACGCCCGTGAACTTCACGTGGCTGAACTTCACGGAGAAATTACACATCGACCTGGGCGTGCTGCTCGACCCGATCGCGGTGATGATGCTCGTCGTGATCACCACCGTCTCATTGATGGTACACCTTTACAGCATCGGTTACATGCACGGGGAACGGGGATTCCAGCGCTACTACGCGTTCCTCTCCCTCTTCACCTTCTCCATGCTGGGATTAGTCGTGGCGACCAACATCTTCCAGATGTACATCTTCTGGGAACTGGTAGGGGTCTCCTCCTACCTGCTGATCGGCTTCTACTACACGAAACCGGAAGCGGTGGCCGCCTCCAAGAAAGCATTCATCGTCACGCGCTTCGCGGACCTCGGCTTCCTGGTGGGCATCCTGCTGCTCTCGTTCTACACGGGGACGTTCGATTTCGAGCGCCTCACCTCCGGCGACGCGTCACTGTTCGCCGGGATGGAGGGAATCTCCTTCATGGGCTGCTCCGTGATCAGTTGGGCCATGGCATTAATCTTCATGGGAGGCGCCGGTAAATCGGCCATGTTCCCGTTGCACGTCTGGTTGCCGGACGCGATGGAAGGCCCCACGCCCGTCTCCGCCCTGATTCACGCGGCGACAATGGTCGTGGCTGGCGTCTACCTCGTCGCGCGTCTTTTCCCCGTCTACTACCTGGAGGCCCCTGACGTGTTGGTACTCGTGGCCATCGTGGGCGCGGTCACCTCCCTCTTCGCGGCAGTCGTGGCGTGCGTGCAGACAGACATCAAGCGCGTGTTAGCCTTCTCCACGATCTCGCAGATCGGCTTCATGATGGTAGGCCTGGGCGTCTCCGGCATGGAAGGGCACGAGGGGCTGGGATACATGGCCTCCATGTTCCACCTCTTCACCCACGCGATGTTCAAGGCCCTACTCTTCCTCGGGGCCGGCGCGATCATCCACGCCGTCCACAGCAACGAGATGGCGAACATGGGAGGACTGCGAAAATACCTGCCGGTCACGCACCTCACCTTCCTCGTCGCCTGCCTGGCCATCGCGGGCATCCCTCCCTTCTCCGGCTTCTTCAGCAAGGACGAGATCCTGGCCGCCACCTTCCACTTCAGCCCCGCGCTGGGAACCATGATGAGCTTCACGGCCGGCCTGACGGCATTCTACATGTTCCGCCTCTACTACCGGATCTTCTGGAACAAGGCAAGCCATCACGACCACGCCCCGCGCGAGGCGTCCGCCTCCATGACCACGCCGTTGATCTTCCTGGCTGCCGTGACGCTGGTCGCGGGATTCATCCCCTTCGGCAAGTTCGTCACCAGCGATAGCGCCGAGTACATCATCCACCTCGACTGGACCGTCGCCGCCGCCAGCGTGGCGATAGCGGTAATTGCCATCGGGATAGCCACCCTCTTTTACCGCGGGGAGAGCACCATCCCCGATCGCCTGGCGGCCTCCTTCCGCGGACTATACGCGGCGGCCTGCAAGCGCTTCTACCTGGACGAGCTTTACCTTTTCATCACCAAGAAAATAATCTTCAACGGCATATCGAGGCCCGTCGCGTGGTTCGACCGTCACGTCGTGGACGGCACGATGAACGGTTTCGCCACCCTCTCGCAACGGATCTCCTACTCCATCCGGGGATTCCAATCCGGGCAACTGCAACAATACGTGGCGGTCATCCTGCTGGGCGCGTTATTGATCACCGTACTGGTATTATTCACTTAATCGCGCGGAGAGATGAGAAAACAAAAAAGCGTCGGGGAGCCGGCAAGAGAGAAATCCCCTTGTTATCCCTCCAAACAATACAAGGCAACCCCAAGCGGGGAATGCCACAACAACATTCATTCAATAGACATTAAAACACAGGCGACATGAACTTTTTATCACTCTTTGTTCTCGTACCGGTCTTGATGATGGGCGGGTTATTCCTCTCGAAAAACCTGAAACAGATTCGTCTCGTGGTAGCCACCGGGGCCTCGCTCCTCCTGGCGTTAGCCGTGGGATTAGTCTTCGCCTACCTTGGCGAACGCGCCGCGGGCAACGCGGCCGAAATGCTCTTCACGGCAAAATGCCTCTGGTACGCCCCGTTAAACATATACTACTCCGTTGGCGTGGACGGCATCTCGGTAGCGATGCTACTCCTCTCCGCGATCATCGTGTTCACCGGGGTCCTCGCCTCGTGGAAAATGGAATTCCTCGAGAAAGAATTCTTCCTCTGGTTCTGCTTACTCTCGACGGGCGTCTTTGGATTCTTCATCTCGCTTGACCTCTTCACGATGTTCATGTACTACGAGATCGCGCTCATCCCGATGTACCTCCTGATCGGGGTATGGGGAAGCGGGCGAAAAGAATACTCGGCCATGAAACTAACCTTAATGCTCATGGCTGGATCGGCCCTGCTGCTACTTGGCATACTCGGCATCTACTTCCTCTCCGGGGAATCCTCGATGAACATCCTGGAAATCGCGCGAGGCCACATCCCCGGTCAAGCGCAGCACTGGCTCTTCCCGTTAGTCTTCGTGGGCTTCGGCGTGTTAGGCGCGCTCTTCCCGTTCCACACCTGGTCGCCCGACGGCCATGCCTCCGCGCCCACGGCGGTATCCATGCTACACGCCGGCGTGTTAATGAAACTGGGAGGATACGGATGCTTCCGCGTCGCCATCTTCCTGATGCCCGAGGCGGCCAACGACCTGGCCTGGATATTCATCATCCTGACCGGCATCAGCGTCGTCTACGGGGCATACTCGGCCATCGTGCAAACCGACTTGAAATACATCAACGCATACTCCTCCGTGAGCCACTGCGGCCTGGTACTCTTCGCCATCCTGATGCTAAACCAGACAGCGATGAACGGGGCCATCCTCCAGATGCTCTCCCACGGACTCATGACGGCCCTCTTCTTCGCCCTCATCGGCATGATCTACGGGCGCACCCACACGCGAGACATCCGCGAGATGGGAGGACTGATGAAAGTCATGCCCTTCCTTGGCGTCTGCTACGTGATTGCCGGTCTTGCCTCGCTGGGCCTCCCGGGACTAAGCGGCTTCGTGGCCGAGATGACCATCTTCGTCGGATCATTCATCCACGAGGACGTCTTCCACCGGGTATTCACCATCATCGCCTGCACCTCGATCGTGATCACCGCGGTATACATCCTGCGGGTCGTCGGGAAAATCCTCCACGGGAAAATTGCCGACCACCACCTGTCGCTACAAGACGCCAACTGGTACGAGCGAGCCTCCACCATCGTGCTCATCCTCGCCATCGCGGGAATCGGGCTAGCTCCCCTGTGGCTCTCGGACATGATCAGCGACAGCCTCCTACCGATCATCCAAAACGCGAAATTGTAAACCCTGTAAACAATGGACTATTCACACTTCATCTACCTCAAAGAGGAACTCTCGTTAATCGCGGTCATCGTCATCCTCTTCCTCTACGACATATTCGGCTCCAGGAAAAGCCTGAACTACTTCCAGCCGGTAGCCTGCTTGCTAGTAGGCATACACGTCCTGCTGACCTGCTGCCCGGCGCGCGCGACCCTTGCCATCTTCGGTGACGCCGCCATCATCGACCAGGCCCCCGGGACCGCCAGCGCGTACCCCCTCTACAGCGGCATGTACAACCTCTACCCCCTCGGGAGCATCATCAAAAGCATCCTCGCCACCGGCACGCTCCTCATCTTCCTACAAGCGCGCGGCTGGTTAGAAGAAAAACAAACCGTCATCCGGCGCGGAGAATTCTACCTGATCACCCTCTTCACCCTCCTCGGGATGTACTTCATGATCGCCGCGGGCAACTTCCTACTCTTCTACCTCGGGCTCGAGCTCGCCTCCATACCCGTGGCAACCCTCGTGGCATTCGACAAATTCCGCCACCGGTCGGCAGAGGCGGGAGCGAAATACATCCTCACCGCCATCTTCGCCTCCGGCCTCTCCCTCTACGGCATCTCCTTGATATACGGCACCACCGGCACGCTCTACTTCGCGGACATCCCCGCCGCGGTCACCGGCGCGCCGCTACAAGTCATGGCATTCGTCTTCTTCTTCGCCGGCCTCGCCTTCAAGCTATCACTCGTGCCATTCCACCAGTGGACGCCAGACGTCTACGAGGGAGCCCCGACGAGCGTGACGGCCTACCTCTCCGTCATCTCCAAGGGAGCGGCAGCCTTCGCGCTCATGGCCATCCTCTGCAAAGTCTTCGGCAACCTCGTCGAACAATGGCAAGCCATCCTCTTCTGGACAACCATCGCCACCATCACCGTCGCCAACCTCTTCGCCCTCCGCCAGCAAAACCTCAAACGATTCTTCGCCTACTCCTCGATATCGCAAGCAGGCTACATCATGCTCGGCGTCATCAGCGGGTCGGCACTCGGGATGACAAGCCTCGTCTACTACATCCTCGTCTACATGTTCTCCAACCTGGCAGCCTTCGGCGTCATCACCATCATCGAACGCCGCTCCGGAAAAGAAACCATCGACGACTACAACGGCCTCTACTCCACCAACCCCCGCCTGAGCGTCGTCATGATGATCGCCCTCTTCTCCCTGGCGGGCATACCCCCCTTCGCCGGCTTCTTCAGCAAATTCTTCGTCTTCGCCGCCGCCGTCGAGCAAGGATACTACTGGTTAGTATTCATCGCCCTGATCAACACGGTCATCGCGCTCTATTACTACCTGCGCGTCGTCAAGGCCATGTTCATCAACAAAAACGAAACAGCCATCGCCGGGTTCCGCTCCGACGGCTACACCCGCCTGGGGCTCATCGCCTGTAGCGCCGGCATCCTCCTCCTCGGCGTCCTCAGCATCGTCCACGGGGAAATCCACCACTACAGCACCGGCTGGTAACGCCGCGAGACATGGATAAACACCCGCCCGCCGGCTGGCGCGTCCTCGAATCCGAGTACCTCTCCCGCCGCCCCTGGCTCACCGTCCGCCGCGAACGCCTGCAGATGCCCAACGGACGCGTCATCCCCGAGTTCTACGTCCTCGAGTACCCCGACTGGGTCAACACCATCGCCGTGACCACGAGCGGGATGTTCGTCTTCGTGCGACAATACAGGCACGGCATCGGCGAGATGTCCCTGGAATTATGCGCCGGGGTACGCGACCCGGCGGACGCCTCGCCACTCGAGGCCGCGAGACGCGAGTTGCTCGAGGAAACCGGCTACGGAAACGGCGCGTGGCAAGAATACATGATCCTCTCCCCAAACCCCGGCTCGCAAACGAATCTCGTGCATACCTTCCTCGCCACGGGGGTCGAGAAAATCGACAACCAGCATCTCGAGGAGTCCGAGGATATCTCCGTGCACCTCCTCTCGCTCGACGAGGTGCGCGCGCTACTCGACTCCGGACAACTCAAACAAGCGACACACCTGGCCCCACTCTGGAAATACATGGCCGCGTACAGGCAGGAAGAGAAATACTCCTCCCCCCCCGCTAAATACTCGTAAGGTAAAGAACTCGCGACGACGCTTCGCGTCCGCGCGAAGGCCTGCCCACGGTCGTGGGCGACGTTTCGCGCGGACGCGAAGGCTTGTCCACGGTCGTGGGCGACGCTTCGCGGCTGCGCGAAGCGTTCTCGGGAAATCCCGAGACGGTTTCGCGGCTGCGCGAAGTGTTCTCGGGAAATCCCGAGACGGTTTCGCGGCTGCGCGAAGCGTTCTCGGGAAATC
>JAITJA010000135.1 GCA_031279175.1 Odoribacteraceae bacterium | reverse complement strand
GCATCTCGTCCTCGTTTGGGACGGCTTCTCGCGGGGGCGCGGCGACCTGTCCCCGTTGGGGACGGCTTCCTGCGTGTGTGCGGCGACCTATCCCCATTGGGGACGGCTTCCTGCGTGTGTGCGGCGACCTATCCCCAATGGGGACGGCTTCCCGCGAGGGCGCGGCGTCCCGTCCCCGCTGGGGACGGCTTCCCGCGTGTGCGCGGCGACCTATCCCCGTTGGGGACGGCTTCCCGCGTGTGCGCGAGAGACCTTTCCCCCGGGGGGAAACCTTGTTGCACGCGCGCGAGAGACTTTCCCCCGGGGGGAAACCTTGTTGCACGCGCGCGAGAGACTTTCCCCCGGGGGGAAACCCTGTTGCACGCGCGCGAGAGACTTTCCCCCGGGGGGAAACCTTGTTGCACGCGAGCAGGAGACTTTCCCCCCGGGGGAAACCTTGTTGCACGCGCGCGAGAGACTTTCCCCCGGGGGGACGGCCTCTCGCGGGGCCGCGGCGGCCCCTCCCCGGAACGCGTGGAGCACGAAAAAAGAGGTTGCCCGGCGGGACAACCTCCATGCAAGCGCGGGGAGCGTCGCGACAGGGAGTTACCTCCCGGTGTTCCACGCGGGCGTCTCCTCGCCGAGCAGGTGACGGACGAAGAAATCGCGGCGTTTCCGTTCGCCGTACTGGCCACCCATCGTGTGGCGCTGGTTGGGCAGGAGGACGTAATCGAACTCCTTGTTCGCCTTGATCAGCGCGTCGACGACCTGTACCGTTGAAGAGGGGTCGACGTTATCGTCCAGCTCGCCGAGGATCAACATCAGCTTGCCTTGCAGCAGGTGGGCGTTGACGACGTTTGAACACTCCGCGTACTCCGGTCCGACGGGATACCCCATCCATTGCTCGTTCCACCAGATCTTGTCCATCCGGTTGTCGTGGCAGCCGCAGGCGGAGACGCTGACCTTGTAGAATTCCGGGTGGAAGAGGACGGCTCCCATCGCGCTTTGTCCGCCGGCCGAGCAGCCGTAGATGCCGACGCGGTCGAGATCCATCTCCGGGTGCGCGGCGGCGGCGGCTTTCATCCAGGCGATCCTGTCGGGGAAGCCGGCATCCTTGAGATTTTTCCAGCAGACGTCGTGGAACTTCTTGGAGCGGTTGGCCGTTCCCATGCCGTCGATCTGGACGACGATGAAGCCGAGTTGCGCGAGCGCCGCGTCTACCGGCGCGATGGTGAAGGATTTCGGGACGAAGGAGTCGTGCGGGCCGGCGTAGATGTACTCGATGACGGGGTACTTGCGCGACGGGTCGAAGTCTACCGGTCGCACGATCACGCCCCAGATGTCGGTCTCGCCGTCGCGTCCTTTCGCGTGGAACACCTCTGGCGCGCGCCACCCGTCGGCGATGGCCTTGCTGACGTCTGCGCGTTCGAGCTCGAGGAGAGTCGCGCCGTCAGCGGCGGAGCGGAGGAGGGCGACGGGGGGCAGGTCGACGCGCGACCAGCTGTCGGTGAAGTAGGCGTTGTCGGGCGAGAAGAGTACCTGGTGGTTCCCGTTCTCCGGCGTCAGGCAGAGGAGTTCCCCGGAGTCGATGTTGACCCTGTAGAGCTTCTCGAGGTATGGATCCTCTCCGGCGTCGCGCCCGCACCCGATGAAGTAAACGTCGCGGGCTCGTTCGTCGACGCGTAGTACCCGCTTGACGATCCACTCGCCGCGGGTGATTTGCCGCTGGAGGTTGCCGTTGTCGTCATATAAATAAAGGTGTCTCCAGCCGTCGCGCTCGGAGATCCAGAGGTGTTCGTTGGCGTCGACGAGGTCGTGGCGGTAGATATTATTATAGTATACGAAGGTGGCGGAGCGCTCGGCGAGGAGTGGTCGCGCGACGGGGTCGTTGCCGGAGACCTTGTAGACGATGAACTCCTGGTGGCCGCGTTTGTTATAGTCGAAGGTGAAGGATAGGCTGGAGGGATGCCACCGGATATTGCCGAGGCTGAATTGTGCTTCCGGTTCGGGGAAGGCGACGGGGATCTGCTTGTCCTCGTCGGGGATGAAGAGGACGGGTAGGCGCGCGGGTAGCGCGTCGCCGGGCTTGACGTAGTCGATCTCCTCGAGGCGCGGCTGTAGCTGGTCGAGGGGCGCGGCGACGACGGTGCGTAGCTTGCGCGTCCACGCCGGGCGATACTTGCAGGCGACGATCCGCCGCGAGTCCGGCGACCAGCTGACGCGGGCCGAGTAGTACTCTCCCTCGGAGCCGTCGAAGCTCAGTTGCTTGACCTTTCCCGAGGCGATGTCGCGTACGTACAGGTTACCTTCTCGCGTGAACGCCTCGCGTTTCTTGTCAGGCGAGGGTACGGGGAAATATCCCTTCTCGTCCTCGACCCGTCCCCAGTGTTCGTTTCCTCGTCGCGGCCATCGTTCGGCGCGTCCCTCGCGAGCGGTGACGCGTTGACGGGCGACGTCGTAGGTGAACGTGGAGTCGCGGATGGTGAACTTGATTTTCTTGATCCCGTCGGAGAAGGAGATCGAGGAGAAGGGGAGCTTGTAGGGGTCGATGGCCTCCTTTTTCCCTTTCCCGAGCACCTTGGCGAGCGCTTCCTGGTCGAAGGCGGGTTGTTTGTCGCGTTTTTTCGCGTCGACGAGGAAGAATTCCGTTCCACGCGGCGTGCGGGTGCTGTACCAGAAACAGCTCGTGTTCTCGATCCATGCCGGGGCGACGTTTCCCCGGTAGTAGCCGTCAGTATATTTCTGCCTGAAGGCGTCGGCGTTGGCGTACCTTTCCTTGAGGTCTCGCGCTTGTAGATTGCCTTGCAGGAGTAGCGCGGCAATGATGATGACGTGTGTTTTCATGATTAGCAGTATTTAAGTAAACGATTGTTCGGTTCGCAGGATGATTTCGTTTTGCAGTTCCTCGCCCAGGTCGTTGAAATAGTCGCTATACCCGGCGACGCGGACGATCAGGTCGCGGTACATTTCGGGGCGTCGTTGGGCGTCGCGGAGTGTTTCGGCGTCGACGACGTTAAACTGCACGTGGTGCCCGTCGGCCCGGAAGTAGGCTCGGATCAGGTGTAACAGGCTCTCGCGTCCCTCTTCGGTGGAGAGGATGGCTGGGGTGAACTTCTGGTTCAGGAGCGTGCCACCGGTCTTGACGTGGTCGATCTTGGCGGCGGAGCGGATGACGGCGGTGGGGCCGTTGACGTCGCTTCCCTGCACGGGGGAGATCCCCTCGGAGAGCGGCAGGCGCGCGTTACGCCCGTCGGGGGTCGCGCCGGTGACTTGCCCGAAGTAGACGTGGCAGGTAGTTGGCAGCATGTTCACGCGATAGTCGGCCCCGCGCGGCGACTTGTGCCCGGCGACCGCGTCGTGGTACATGTTGAAGACGGCCACGGCCTGCGCGTCGGCGTAATCGTCGTCGTTGCCGTACCTGGGGGTGTGGAAGAGGAGGTCGCGTTGCATCTCCTCGTGCCCGGCGAAGTCGGCGCCGAGCGCGTCGAGCAGCTCCTGCATGGAGAAGTTCCCCCGGTCGAAGAGGTGGTACTTGATGGCGGTGAGCATGTCCGTGATGCTGCCGAGGCCGACGCCTTGTATATAACTGGTGTTATAGCGCGCGCCGCCGTGCATGTAATCTTTCCCGTTCTTGATACAGTCCTCGATGAGGGTAGAGAGGAAGGGGACGGGCATGTGTTGCATGAAGACGCGTTCGATGATATTATTCCCGGCGATCTTGACGCGGACGAGGTAATTGACTTGCGTCGCGAAGGCGCGGAAGAGCTCGTCGTACGACGTGAAGGTAGTCGCCTTCCCGGTCGCGGGGCCGACGCGCCTGCCGGTGCGCGGGTCGATACCGTCGTGCAGCGTGATCTCGAGGATCTTCGGCAAGTTAAAATAGCCGGTGAGGATATAAGCCTCGGTTCCGAAAGCCCCCGTCTCGACGCACCCCGAGCACCCGCCGCGTCGCGCGTCGCGGAGCGCTTTCCCTGCCTGCAACATTTCCTGTATCAACGCGTCGGTATTGAAGACGGAGGGTTGCCCGAAGCCGGTCTTGATGATCTCGATGGCGGCGCGGATGAAGCGATCGGGGTTTTTCTTGCTCACCTGTATCATGGAGCTTGGCTGTAGGAGGCGCATCTCGCGGATCACGTCGAGGAGGATATACGACATCTCGTTGACGCCGTCGGAGCCATCCTCCCGGAGGCCGCCGAGATTGATGAGGCAGAAGTCGGTGTAGGTGTTGCTCTCCTGCGCGGTGACGCCGACTTTCGGCGGGGAGGGGTGGTTGTTGAACTTGATCCAGAAGGCGTGGAGCAGCTCGTACGCGTCCTCCCGCGAGAGTGTCCCGCTCTCGATCCCGGCGCGGTAAAGGGGGTAGAGGCTCTGGTCGAGACGACCGGGGTTGAAGGAGTCCCAGGGATTTAACTCGATGATCACGCCGAGGTGGATAAACCAGTAATGTTGCAAGGCCTCGTGCAGGGTTTCGGGGGCGCGGGCGGGCACCTTGCGGCACGCGGCGGCCATTCGTTCGAGCTCGTCGCGCCGCCGGGTGTCGCGCTCTTTTCCGGCCATCGCGTCGAGGAGCGTCGCGTGCCTGTTGGCGTACGCGATGATCGCGTCGCAGACGATCTCCATTGCCTGCCACTCGTCCATCTTGTCGACAGTCGCCGGGTCGAGCGGGTCGGCATTTTCCCGCGCCTCCCTGATCTCTTGCTTGAGATCGAGCAACCCGACGGTGAACATTTTCATGCCGATGACGGTGTGCCCCGGCGCGCGTTGTTCCTGGAACTCGGTGAAGACGCCAGCGTTATAGGCCTCTTTCCACTCGTCGGGCAGGCGCTCGAATATCCGCTCGCGGTTGGTCCGCCCTTGCCAGAAGGGGATGATGACGTCGCGGTAGGCGGCGCGCGCGGCCTCGTCGGAGGTGAACGACACCTTCGGGCGCTCGTGCAGGATCTCCAGGTCGCGGAGCGAGTGCAGGCAGATCTCCGGGTACGTCGGCGTGGCTTTTGGCTCTGGCCCGCGTTCGCCGACGATCAACTCCCCGTCGTTGATGCAGATGGTCTTGTGCTCGAGGATATATTGCAACGCGAGCGCTCGTTGCACCGGGACCGGCTTCGCGTCGGCCGCGCCGGACTTGTAAAACGCTGTCACCAGCAGCGCGCGTTCGGCGGAGATTTTATTTTCCGCCCGCAGGCTTTGTTCTCTCAGTTTCTTGATTCTGTCGCTTGTTTTCATGTTGTCGCGTGTTGATATTTTACAGGGTTTCGTACCCCGCTTCTTGAAATTGTCTCGTGATCGCCATGATCTCTCCCGCTCCCGGCGCGGCCGCGTCTCCCATCTTGTATTCCCGTCCCAGCCGGGCGTACTTGTCGACGCCGTGCCGGTGGTACGGGAGCAGTTGCACGCGCCGGGGGGCAGGCAGCCCGTCGAGGAAGGCGATGATTTCCCGCGCGTCTTCCCGCTCCATGTTGAAGCCCGGGATCACGGGCACGCGGATGATCATCTCCTTCCCGGCGCGTGCAACCCGCTCGAGGTTTTCCCTGACGAGATGAAAGCCGTCGCCCGCGAAGTGCTTGAACTTGCGCGGGTTCATGGTTTTCACGTCGTAGAGGAAGAGGTCTGTCCACCGGCAGATCTCGTCGAGGTTACCCGCCCGGGCGGCCCCGGCGGTGTCGACGCAGGTGTGCAGGTGTCGTCCCTTGCAGGCCTCGAGGCAACTGGCGAGGAACGCGGGTTGTAAAAGCGGCTCTCCCCCGGAGAAGGTGACGCCGCCGCCCGATTCCTCGTAACAGAGGAGGTCTCGTTCCGCCGCCGCGACGATCTCGCCGACGGTTACCGCTCGCCCGATTTCCTGCTCTTCCGCGTGTTCCAGCTGCCCCACCCGGAGGATTTTCCGCGCCAGGATCTTCCCCGGGAGCTGGCTCTCCGGGTTGTGACACCAATGACAGTGCAGCCCGCACCCCTTGAAGAAGAAGGTGGTGCGTATACCGGGACCATCGTGAATGGCGTATCGCTTGATGTCGAAAATGATTCCTTGCATGGGTTAATGATTGGAATAACGCGGGAAGGCCGGCAGGCGGCAGGAAGGAACGAGAGGACGCGACTCAACACATCCAGCACTCGTACAGTCCACGGTACGAGGGGCGTTGTTGTATAGAAAAGCGGCGTCTTGGCATGGTTTCTTGTATTGCTTGTTTGTACGTCCGTGGCAAATGTAATGGAAAAAGTGATATGTCGAACGGGAGGCGCTTGTTTTCACCGGCGTTTCTCGCGACGGGACGCGCGCGACGGGGGGCGTCTCGCCGCGTGCGTCGGCGACTCCCCCGCTTGTGCTCTCTTGTAGAGGCGTTTCATCGTGTCGCGTGCCTTTCTTTTCGCTGTATACTACCGGGATTTCTAATTAGATTTCTCGCTTGTCTAATTAGACAGGCGACTTTTCTAATTAGATTTTTCACTTGTCTAATTAGACAAGCGACTTTTCTAGTTAGATTTTTCACTTGTCTAATTAGACAAATGACTTGTCTAATTAGACAAATGACTTGTCTAATTAGACAGACGGTTTGTCTAA
>JAITJA010000008.1 GCA_031279175.1 Odoribacteraceae bacterium | reverse complement strand
ATCGAGAACCTTGCGGATGGTTCTAACCCCAACGTGCTGCCGGAGATCCAGCTGCGCGGGCAGTCCGGTTTCCCTGACTTGAAGGGGGAATACAAGAGCAATCCCAACCAGCCGTTGTTTATCCTTGACGGTTTCGAGGCGAGCCTGACCAAAATCATGGACATGGACATGAACCGCGTCGAGAGCGTCACGTTGCTGAAAGACGCGGCGGCCAAAGCGATTTACGGGTCGAAAGCGGCGAATGGCGTGGTAGTCATCGAGACCAGGCGACCGGATGCGGGGCAAATGCAAGTAACCTACACCGGCAGCTTGAATATCCAGATCCCCGACCTGAGTAGCTACGACCTCTGCAACGCGGCCGAGAAGTTACAAGTAGAATACAACGCCGGGTTATACGATTACCTGGGATACAACGGGGTAATATACTGGAAGAATCCCAGCCAGCAATATAGCTACACGGCTCAATACAACGAAATACTGAGAGAGGTCGCGCGCGGCGTGGACACGGACTGGCTGTCCCAGCCGGTACGAACAGGTATCGGTCAGAAGCACGTGATTTACCTCGAAGGAGGAGATGAACACCTCCGCTACGGGCTAGATTTCTCTGTCAACGACGTGAAAGGCTCAATGAAGGGATCCGCCCGTAGCATCTTCGCGGGAGGCATTACTCTCTCCTACCGGCTCAAGAACATCTCCTTGCGCGACAACCTGGAGGTTGCCTACAACCGGGCAGACAACTCCCCGTGGGGCAGCTTCTCCGCGTATGCCCAGATGAACCCCTACTTGCGGATACGCGACGATGAAGGAAACGTGCTGAGGAGCGTGTACGGGGGCAGTGGTAATGCTGTCGCCTTCCCCAACCCGGTATGGAATAGCACCATTAACACGAAAAACTACTCGATATATAGCCAGATCACGAACAACTTCTACATCGAGTGGCTTGCCTTCACGGGGTTCAAGCTGACCGGTCGGCTGGGCTTCACGCTAACGAATAACGGTACGGAGATCTTCTACCCGGCCACGCACACCAACTTCAACTCGTGGACGACCGAAGAGCTGGCGCCGCGCAGGGGGCAATACATCCACGGGGACGGCAGGGCGTTCTCTTTCTCGACGGACGTCAACGCCCAGTACTCGAAGAACGTCGGCGAGCACCTGCTGTTTGCCAACGTCGGGTGGAATCTCAACATGGACAACGCTCGTTCCGTCGCGACGACCGCCGAGGGCTTCCCCAACGACCATCTTGACGACATCGCCTTTGCCCGCTCCTACTTGAAAGATTCCAAGCCGTCGGCTTCCTCCTCCGTCACCCGCGACCTGGGCGTGCTGGGAGCGTTCAACTACTCGTACGGCGATCGTTACCTTTTCGACGCCTCGCTTCGCTTCAGCGGCTCCTCGCAATTCGGCAGCAAACGCCGCTGGGGGCAATTCTGGTCGCTGGGAGTGGGATGGAATCTCCACCGGGAACAGTTCTTGGAAAACGCGACATGGCTCCACCAACTCAAGCTACGCGCCTCCATCGGGTATACCGGTTCACAGAACTTCAACTCCTACCAGTCGCTGGCCACGTACAGTTATTACCTGAACGACACCTACGACGGCAATGTCGGTACTTACCTGCTCGGCCATGCCAACGAGGAACTGCGATGGCAGCGGAAATACGATCGGAACATCGGGATTGACTTCTCGGCCGTCGACCGTCGCCTGTCGTTACGCCTGGACTACTACATTTCCAGCACGGATGACCTGCTGACCGACGTGACCGTCCCCTCGTCTACCGGTTTTACCTCCTATGTCGAGAACCTCGGCAAGGTGCAAAACACCGGGACGGAGTTCCGCGTCACTTACCGCGCGTGGAGCAACCCGGGACAACGGGGTTTCGTCAACATCTACGTCGCCGGCACGCGGAACGAGAACAAGATCGTGCAGATATCTAACTCCCTCGCCTCGTTCAACGACGAGCAAGTGGCCAACGCGACGAATAAACCTGTCGTCCGCTACGAGGAGGGACAATCCATGAGCGCCATCTGGGCCGTGCCCTCGCGGGGGATCGACCCGTCGAGCGGCAGGGACGTCTTCGTGACGAAAGACGGCGAGACGACCTTCACCTGGAGTTCCAATGACCTGGCCGTTCGCGGTGATTCGCGGGCCAGGCTGACGGGCAACCTCGGCATTAACGCCGACTACAAGGGATTCAGCCTCAACATCGGGATGACTTACAGGATCGGCGGGCAGCTCTATAACCAGACGCTCGTCGACAAGGTTGAGAACGCCAACCTCGCGTACAACGTCGACCGCCGGATCTTCTCCGATCGTTGGGTGAAGCCGGGAGACATGAGCCGTTTCAAGAACATCGCCGACAAGACCACGACCTACGCGACCAGCCGTTTCATCGAGGACAACGATACATGGACGCTCTCGTCCGTCAATCTCTCTTACGACTTTGACCGGATCCGGGCGATCAATCAAGCTGGCTTCCGACGCGTACGCGTCTCTTTCGACATGGCCGACGCGGCGTATTTATCCTCGGTAAAGATCGAGCGCGGGACCTCCTATCCCTTTGCCCGCTCCTTCTCGTTATCGTTACAAGCCATGTTTTAATCGAAAAAACACACGAACATGAAAAATACAAGTATCATCATCGCGCTCGTCGCGAGCCTGACTCTCTTCTCCTGCGAGGAGTGGTTAAACGTGAAACCGCGAACCACCGTGGAGTCCTCCGAACTGTTCCAGAACGAGGCGGGGTACAAGGACGCGCTGTGGGGAATCTATACCCAAATGACCTCGACCGCGCAGTACGGGCGGGAATTGACCTTCGGGATGACAGATATCCTCGGGCAGGTCTATTATAACGTGGGAACCTCTTCCGCGTACGCCTATTATAACCTGAAGAATTACGCCTACACCGCCGCCCCCGCCGAGGCACTTATCAACGCCTCGTGGCAAAGCATGTACGCGACTATCGCTAATATCAACAACCTTGTCGATAACCTCCGGGTGGCCGACAAAGGGTTATTCGACGAGAATCACTATAACGTCATCCTCGGCGAGGCACTGGCATTACGCGCCTTCCTGCACTTCGACCTGGCGCGGCTTTTCGCTCCCTCCTACCTGACCGGCGCCGACCAACTGGCCATCCCGTACGTGAAGCAGTATACCTTCAAGACGACCCCGCGATCTACCGTGCAGCAGGTCATCGGGCTGGTACTGGAAGATCTCACCGAAGCGGAAGGGTTGCTGAGAGCCGCCGACCCGATCTACACGAACGCGACCGCGTCGGACGAGGACGCGCTGCTGGTACGCCGTTACTTCCACGCGAACTACTACGCCGTGAAGGCCATGCAGGCGCGGGTATACCTCTACAAGGGCGACGTCGCGAATGCCGGCGCGTGCGCGAAGGAGGTCATCGAGTCCGGGAAATTTACCTGGACGCCCGTGGAAAACATCGCCGTGGTGGACGTGGCTACCCGCGACCGTACCTTCTCCACGGAGCAAGTTTTCGCCTTGCAGGTGCAGAAACTGGAGGACCATATCGCCGACAGATTAACGGAGACAATATACGTGAGCAACCGCCTCACCTTTACAGATACTTACCTGAATCGCCGCTACCCGGCCGCCACACACGCGAACGACTGGAGGAGGCTCTTCTACTGGAGCGACGTGATCATGGGGACGAACGGCTACCGCTTCTGCAACAAGCTCTGGCAAGTCGAGGAGATGACAGCAGCGTACGCGAAACGAATGCCGCTGATCCGTTTACCGGAGCTGTACCTGATCGCGGCCGAGGCGGACATCGCCCATGCCGCCGACTACCTGAACGCGATCCGGGAGCACCGCGGCATACTGGCGCCGGTCACCATCACCGCCGAGGCGGACCTGCGCGCGGAGATCCGGATGGAATACCTGCGGGAGTTTGCCTGCGAGGGCGTCATCTTCTACTACTACAAGCGGCTGGACGCTACGACCATCGACGGCCTCCCCGGCGCGTTTAACACGGCAAACTACGTCCTGCCGACGCCCAAGGAGGAAATCGAGTACGGGCAGAGAGAACAAGAACTTTAAATTGCATGCAACATGAAAACATTCTTCTACACCACGTTCGCGCTGGCCGCTCTCGCGGTAGGCTGCGAGAACGAGTATAACGCGTATAGCGACGCGCCGCGCGTCTATCTCTCCGGGGACGCCGCGCAGAATGCCACGGCGGATTCCGTCTACTTCTCTTTCCGGATATACGACTTCTCGATGCAGGAGTATGACTTGCACCTCAACGTGCACCTGACGGGAGAACCCGTTAACCGCGACCGCGTCTTCGCGCTGGAGGTCGTGGACACCATGACGAATGTCCCCGCCTCCGCCTATAGCATCGGCGAGCTGGTGCTCCCGGCAAACGCCCACGTGGTCACCATCCCGGTGACGGTGAAGCGAACCGTGGAGGGGATGGACTTGTCGCGAAACGCCGCCCGCCTGACCTTGCGGGTAGTCGAGAACGAGAACTTCAGCGAGGGGATCGCCGAGGCCAGGAGATACCAACTGGTATGGTGCGATTATCTCGTGCAGCCCGCCTCGTGGAGCGTCATCAACTACTACATCGGCCCCTTCTCGCAAGCCCGCTTCAAGTTTATCATCGACAACACGGGGTACACCGACTTTGAAGGCTTCCGGAGTAACTACTCCATGATCATGTGGCTGCAAGGACGATTGGTCAAGCTATTGGAAGATTATAACGCCGACCCCGCCAACGCGGGACGACCAGAGGGGTGGCCCTACAAGAACGACAACGGCGAGCCGCTGCAATTCGGCCAGGGATTAACAAGTTAATGAAACAAGAACATGAAAAAGCTATTGATACTCGTACCAGCAATTCTCCTCTGCCTCTTCGGGTGTTACGAGGATAAAGGAAACTACAACTACATCGAGCTGCCCGAGTTCCTCGTGGACACGGCGGGCCAGCAGACAAGCTTCACCGTCACCCAGTTCAACACGCTCCAGGCGCCCTCGCTCCTCCGCTACGCCGGGGACAAGAGCAAGCTGACCTACACGTGGTCGATCTATCGCTCCGGTTCTGGCCAGAGCACGGTCCCCGTGGACACGCTCGCCACTACCGAGAACCTCGACGTCGAGATACGGGTGACGCCCGGCAGCTACCGGCTGGAGTTCTGCGCCATCGACGCGACTACCGGCCTCAGGGCGATGATGCAATACGACGTCGCGGTGGAGGGCGCTGTCGGCACGGGATTACTGGTGTTCTACGAGACAGCGAGCGGCGGGGCCGATTGCGACGTCGTGAAAAGTACCCTGTTCGATGCATCGCTCACGAACGAGACGATCCTGCGCGGCGTCTACTCTTTATATAACCCGGGACGCCCGCTCGCGGGCAGGCCGGTTGGCTGCGCGTTGACCAGCGCCTCCTCCTCGCGCCATATCTACCTCTTCACGGAGTCCGACGGCGTGAAGCTCTACACGGATGACATGACCATCATGATGGACTTCCAAAGCATGTTCTTCACCGCGCCGGAGGTCTGCAAGCCGCAAGGCATCTACGGGGGATCCCTCGAGCGCTTCTTTAACAATGGGAAGCTGCATACCTGCCTCGTGACCTGGTCCGGCTCTAACGCCCCGCGCCTCGAGATGGAGAAAGTGGGCGCGGATTACGAGGCCGCTCCCTACATGCTGAACACTTACGGGTCGAATACCCTGTTCTATGACAACCGGAACACGCGCTTCCTCTTCTCCACGATGTATGGCGGCACCGCGCTATCGTTTACCGCGAAAGGCGACGCGTTCGCCTTCGACAACGTCGGGAAAAAGATGATCTACATGGCTTTGGGATACGGATCGAACAACTACACCGGCTACTGTATCATGCGGAACGAACCGGATGACGCGGAACGCTACATCTACCCGGTAGACGCGAGCGTCTCCGCGTATACCTCTTACACGGCTCTCCCGGTGCTCGATATATCGGGCTGCACGGACATCGCCAACGCCACCGCGTTCGCGTTTGCCCAGACCGGCCCGATCGTCTTCTACTCGGTCGGTAGCAAGATCCACCAGGTCAATTACGATTGGTCGACGGCGACCGTCTCCGGCTCTACCGAAGTGTGGGATTTCGGCGGCGCGGAGGTGATCACCATGCTGAAACGCTACTCTACCTCCGTCTACCTCGTCGCTACATGGAACGCGTCCGCGAACGAGGGTAAGATCTACGCGCTGGAAGCGGATATCGTTAACGGTCGCCTGACGAGCGAGCCTCTCGGCAGCTTCGACGGCTTCGGTAAGGTAAAGGACGTCGTGTACAAAAACATTTAAACGATGAGAAGAGACTTGCAACCGGTCGCCTGTAACGCGCTCCCGATCGTACCGGGGAAAGTGATGGTTACTGACTCTCGAGGCTCCATGACAGGGCCCCGGGAAGGTGACGCGACCGTCGCGCTCGTCTCTCCCGTCAACTTGATTACTCGAATAGAAAAACAAAAAGATAGATTATCGGTTAGATCCAATGTTCCCGGGACAGTTGCCAAATGTCCCGGGACAATGGACAATTGTTCCGGGACAATGAGTCAATGTTCCGGAACAATGAGTTAATGTTCCGGGACAATGGACGAATGTCCCGGGACAATGGACGAATGTCCCGGGACAATGGACAATTGTCCCGGAACAATGGACGAATGTCCCGGGACAATGAGCCAATGTCCCGGGACAATGGACAATTGTCCCGGGACAATGGACGAATGTTCCGGGACAATGGACGAATGTTCCGGGACAATTGGCCAATGTCCCGGGACAATCTCGACG
>JAITJA010000176.1 GCA_031279175.1 Odoribacteraceae bacterium | reverse complement strand
CTTCCACGACGCCCGCGGCCTGGCCTCTCTCATGGGAGGCAACGAGCGATTCGCGGCCATGCTTGATTCGCTCTTTAGCCTGCCGCCACTCTTCGACGAGAGTTATTACGGCGGCGTGATACACGAGATCCGGGAGATGCAGGTCGTTGACATGGGGAATTATGCCCACGGTAACCAGCCGGTGCAGCACGTGATTTATCTCTATAACCATGCCGGCGAACCGTGGAAAGCACAATACCGGGCGCGGGAGGTGATGGATAAATTATACCGCGCGACGCCCGACGGGTATTGCGGCGACGAGGATAACGGGCAAACGTCTGCCTGGTATGTTTTCTCGGCCCTGGGATTCTATCCCGTCTGCCCGGCGAGCGACGAGTACGCGATCGGTTCGCCCCTCTTTACCTCCGCGACAATTCACCTGGAGAACGGGAAGCATGTCCGGATTATCGCCAAAGGGAACAATCCCGACGCGCGCTATATCCAGTCCGCGCGATGGAACGGCCGCGCGCACGAGAAGAATTTCCTGAATCACTCGGAACTTGTACGCGGGGGGACGCTGCTTTTCCAAATGGGTGAATCGCCAAACACGCGGAGGGCCACGCGAACCGCCGCTCCTTATTCTTTTACCCCACCTGCCGACTGACGAGTACTTGGCTCGCGGTAAGTCGGCCTGACGTCACCAGGAGAAATCGAGAGAGAGTTGCCACGTGTTTTTCAGGGCGCTATAGGGGAAGTAATCCAGTAAGCGAAGTTGTATTTCGCGCCGACAGCGTCTCCTTCCCGCGAACCCGCGGTAACATTTCGCGCATGCACGTATCCTTGCACGCGGTCATGGAATATAAGTTTGAATGTGCCTCCAGGTGTATTTCCCGTATCGCCTCCTGCCTTTGGACGGCACTCGCGCCGCGTCGAGATAAAGATCGATAATGTTCGCCATGTCCCTGTCCTTGTTTCCGAAGATATCAGCCTTCAGGCGGACTTTCCCCGCGTAACCGAGTTTCAAAGTCCTCAAGGCCGAGCAACAGAAGAACACCTCGTTCCTGATCTTTTTCGCGGCCGGCAGATCAACGGTGGTCAAATTCGGGCAATACTCGAACGCGCGGCTCTCGATAGTTTTCGCGGCCGGCAAGTCAACGGTGGCCAAGCTTGAACAATACTTGAACGCGCGGCGCCCGATACTCTTTGCAACCGGTAAATTAACAGTGATCAAGCGCGAACAATCGTATAACGCGTATCTCTTGATCTTTTTCGCGGCTGGCAGATCAACGGTGATCAAGCTCGAGCAATACTTGAAAGCACGTCTCTCGATAATCTCCGCGACCGGTAGATTAATGGTCTTCAAGTTCGAGCAACGTTCGAACGCCCGGGACTGGATAATTCTCGCGGCTGGCAGATCAACGGTAGTCAAGTTCGAGCAACGTTCGAACGCCCGGGACTGAATAATTCTCGCGACTGGCAGATCAACGGTAGTCAAGCTCGAGCAATCCTTGAACGCCCATAAACAGACAACTTTCGCGGCCGGCAGATTCACGGTAATCAAGCGCGAGCAACGCTCGAACGCCCGACAATGAACAATTCTCGCGACCGGCAGATCAACGGTAGTCAAGCGCGAGCAACGCGCGAACGCACGTTCCTCGATAATCTCCGCGGCCGACAAATCAACAGAGACCAATCCCGTGCAATTATTAAACGCGATATACCCGACACTTTTCGCCATAGGCGCCTCGAAACGCTCTAACCACGCGTTAGGCTCATACTCGTGTCCCAGGTTCGGGATCTCACCCGCGAAGTCCGGCAACGAGACACGGGTCAACCCCGGGAGCACGCCGCCGTTCGAGGCTCTATATTTCTTTATGCACTTTATATCGCGAGCCGCGATGGCCTCTCCCCGGATCACGAGTGTTGTCACCGAGGCGGCGAAAGCGCTATCGGCAAGCTCCGGGATATTGTCAATATTCAGGCTGCCGCGATAAAAACCCTTCTCCTTCCTGCCGCGCGGGAAGTGAGAAAAGAGCGTCAGGGTACGTGTACCGTCCTCGTTCTCGGAGAACGCGTGATTTGGGGACAGAATATCATCCTGTAGCGGGGCGCGCGTACCGGTAGAGTCAACAGGAGTTAGCGTGTCCCTTGTTTCCTCCTGTTTGGTTTGACGAGTAAAAATCCTTAAGAATCCAGAGTCTTCCATATTCGCGATATTATAGTACTTGTTATCCATTCTTCGTGTTCATGATACTTTACGTTCATGCTTTATAGCTCACACTGCAAATGTAAAAATTCTTTCCTGTCGCGCGGTTGTTCTTTTGCCTCACGCGAAAGAAAAACATGGCAACGCCTGACGTCACCAGGAGAAATCGAGAGAGAGTTGCCACGTGTTTTTCAGGGCGCTGGAGGGGGAAGTGATCCAGTACGCGAAGTGAACGGCGACGGGGAGAAGGCGGGCGGTGCACCCGACAGAGGCGTGGTCATCGATCCCCTTGTGGCCGCCGCCGTCGCGATACCCGGCGCGCAACGACCAGTAGCGGAGGTTATATTCCGCGCCGACAGCCGTCTCCATGTGCGCGGACCGGGCGGGGATAAAAGTATAAACAAGGTCGAGACTACCGGCAAGTTCACCGTCGGAAACGGGCAGCGCGATAGCCCCGCCGAGAGTGGCGCGCGCGGGGAGATAGGCGTCGCGCGTGATCTTGCTGGCGAGATTCTCCGCGTGGAAAGCGATAGCCCACGTGGCGCCGGGGAGCGAAAGAAACAACTCGCGATAATACATGCCCGCGTCGAGGGCCAGCGCGCCGACGGCCTCACCGGTAACATTCAGGTGAGTGTATCGCCCGGTGACGGAGAATCCCAGGCCGGCAGGGAGGCGGTAAGCGTACGCGATCTCGGTGGCCCACTCGACGGGATGTATCGTGCCGACGGGCTGCCCGTTATTATCCAGGCTCTCCACGCGCGGGTGAGATCGACGGCGAAACCCGGCTGCCACGCCCGCGCGGTCGTTCACGCGCAGGGCAACGGCGGCAGCGTCCAGGTATCCTCCCGGGAGCAGGGCGCGAAGAGACGGGGCGCGACTGATCCCGGCAGCCACGCGTTCCCCGGGGAGAGAGAGCGCGGACGGGGCGTGAAAAATACTAAAAGCGCCACCGGGGATGGCAGCACCACCGCCGCCCATGCCAGAAGAACGAGCGTCAGCGGGAAGCGTGAGGAAAAGCGCCGGGGCGGTCTGCCCGCGAAGCGACGCGGGGAGCAGAACGATCACGACGACGACAACAAGGATAAACGCGCGCTTCATCATATCTTAATTAAGGAGTTCTTTGCCCTGTGGAGAACAGGCGTTTTTTGCCCTGGAGAGAAAAAGCCACAGGAAAGCAATACCGGCAAGGATACCCACCGGGTAGCCGACAGCAGGAAGCAGAGCGAGACCACCGACGCGATACGGGGCAACGAGAATATACGTCGTGCAGACGGTAGTCAAGAACGTTGCCGGGACAGAAGTAATCCAGTGAGGTTTCCGCGCCCGGTAGAGATACGCGGAGATTGTCCAGAGCGTGACGGTCGCGAGCACCTGATTACTTATGCCGACATATTTCCAGATGGTAGAAAAATCAAAGCGGCAGAGAAAATAGGCCGCGACGAACACGGGAGTGGAGAGCAGCAAACGCGCCCGTAACGGTTTCTGGCTCACGCGCAACGCGTCGGCGACAATCAGGCGCGTGCCGCGGAAGGCGGTATCACCGGAAGTGATGGGGCAGACGACAACGCCGACAATCGCGATGATCGCCCCGGCCTTCCCGAGCCACGTGTTACAGATCTCGTTGACAATGATCGCGGGCGTCTTCCCGTCGGCGGCGGCGACATTCAGAGCCTCGGCCCCGCCGAAAAAAGTCATGGCGGCGGTAGCCCAGATCATGGCGACGATCCCCTCGGAAATCATCGCGCCATAGAACACGGGGCGCGCGTACCGCTCGTTACCCGTGCAGCGAGCCATCATGGGAGACTGCGTGGCGTGAAACCCGGAGATCGCGCCGCAAGAAATCACGATAAACATCATCGGGAAGAGAATATTCTCGTCCGGCCGGTCGTGCATGTTCTTGAAAGCGTCGAGAGACAGCTCGGGGAGGTGAAGCGTGCCGGAGAACCCGCCGACGAGGAGGCAAGCGCCAATACCAATGGCCATGAAGATCAACGCGGCGCCCATGAACGGGTAGATCTTGCCGATAATCTTGTTAACGGGCAAGAGGGTAGCGAGAATATAATAAGCAAAGATGACATGCAGCCACCACCCGGGTTCAATGCCGGTCAGGTGCGCGAGCAAGTCGGCAGGACCGTTAACAAAAGAAACGCCCACGGCGACGAGGAGGATAGCCGTGAAGAGAGTCATGAACCGGCGGGCGTGCCGACCGAGATACCTCCCGACGACATCGGGAAGACTCATGCCGTCGTGCCTGAGCGAGAGCATGGCGGCGAAGAAATCGTGGACCGTCCCGGCGAGTATACAGCCGAGGAAGATCCACAGGTAAGCTGCCGGGCCGTAAGCAGCCCCGAGCACCGCCCCGAATATTGGACCGAGCCCGGCAATATTCAAAAACTGGATAACAAACAATCGCCACGGTTTAAGCTCCTGGTAGTCCACGCCATCCGCGAGGCGCCGGACGGGTGTTTCGCGACGCGGGTCGACGCCAAAGAAGCGCGCGAGAAACCTGCCGTGCACGAAATAAGCAGCGACAAGCAAACCGGTAAAGAGGACAAACGTGATCACCGTGCGCGCGCGTTATCGTTTTCTTCCGGTCTTCATCTCCTTCTCTCGTCTTCTGCCCCGGGTTCCCCGCCTGAGATGCCGTTGATTCGCGGTGGTACCACCCGTGATCTTCTCGCGTTGTTCATTACTGGCGAGGGTAAAATCGAGTTGTCGCGTCATGAGATCCGCGCGCGTCACGCGGACGACAATCGGGTCACCGAGGCGATACGTCTCGCGATGATTTCGCCCGATGATGCAATAATTCTCCTCGTCAAACTCGTAGTAATCGTCCTCGAGTTCAGTTATCGAGACGAGGCCCTCGATGAGGCTATCATTCAGTTCGACATAGAAGCCCCACTGTGCCACCCCGGAGATCGTACCGTTAAAGATCTCCCCGAGCTTGTCGGCGAGGAACTCGACCTGCTTGTACTTGACAGACGCGCGTTCGGCGTTAACGGCCACCTGCTCCATCTCCGAACAATGCTTGCAGCGTTCCTCGTACATCGCGACATTGGCCGAGCGAGCGCCATCCATGTACCGTTGCAAGAGGCGATGGGTCATGATATCGGGATAGCGGCGGATCGGGGAAGTAAAATGGGAGTAATAGTCAAAAGCGAGCCCGTAGTGCCCGATATTTTCCGTGGAATAGACGGCGCGGGCCATCACCCGGATGGCGAGAATCTCGACCATACCCTGGTAGGGTTTCCCCTTCACGTCATTCATCAGCTTGTTGATAGCGGTCGAGAGCGCGCGGGGTGACGAGGCGCGCAGGCGATAACCAAAGCTGGCGACGAGGCGACTAAAATTGGCGAACTTCCCGGGGTCCGGCGTGTCATGCACGCGATAAACGAACGTCTTGGCGCGTTCCCCGGCCTCGACCTTCCCCACGCGTTCGGCCACGCTCCTGTTGGCGAGCAGCATGAACTCCTCGATAAGCTTGTTTGCCTCTCGCGAACGTTTAAAAGTCACTGCCAGCGGTTTCCCGTCCGCGGCCATCTCGAAGCGCGCTTCCGGTCGATCGAAATCGATAGCCCCGGCGTTAAACCGTTCCTCCCGCAGTTTACGCGCGAGATCATTCAGGACGACGATATCCGGTTTAAAGTCGCCCTCGCCGCCATCGATCATCTCCTGCACCTCCTCGTAGGTAAAGCGTCTATCCGAGCGGATCACCGTCCGCCCGAACCAGCGCGACAACACGCGCGCGTCCCCGTCCATCTCGAAGACAACCGAGAAGCAGAGCTTTTCCTCGCCCGGCCGTAGCGAGCAAAGGCCGTTCGAGAGGTGTTCCGGGAGCATCGGGATCGTGCGATCGACGAGATAGACGGACGTTGCCCGCGCGAGCGCCTCCCGGTCGAGCGGTGTATCGGGCGTCACGTAATGGCTCACGTCGGCGATATGCACGCCCACCTCCCAACGACCGTTCGCGAGCGGGCGAAGCGATAACGCGTCGTCAAAATCCTTGGCGTCAACGGGATCTATCGTGAAGGTCGTCACCGGGCGAAAGTCCCGGCGGCGCGAAATCTCGTCCGCGTCTATACCGGCGTTTATCTTGCAGGCGGCGCGCTCGACGGCGACGGGAAAATGGACGGGAAGATCGAACTCGGCCATGATCGCGTTCATCTCCGCGTCGTTATTACCGGGCCGGCCGAGCACCTCGATGACTTTCCCCACGGGATTTCTCTGGTTCTCGAGCCATTCCGTGATCTTCACCACCACCTTTTCCCCGCTCTTGGCCCCGTTCAGCTCGTCAAGCGGGATAAAAACGTCATACGGGAGTTGCTTGCCGGAGGGGGACAGGAAAGCGTGATAGCGAGACACCTGCACGATGCCGACGAACGTGTCTCGTTTCCGCTCGAGGATCTCGACCACCTCTCCTTCCGGCCGCCGGCGCTTGTTACGGGCATAGACGACGACCTTCACCCGGTCGCCGTTCAGCGCGTGTTTAAGGCCGACTTGCGGGATAAAGAGGTCCTCGGCGATCTCGTCGGAGACGAGGTATGCCGTGCCTTTCGCGGTCATGTCGATGACGCCGGTGACGTGCACGGTGGGATACTTGAGTACAAACGAGCCGGTGGGATATTCCGCCAGCGTGCCTTCTTGTTTCATCGCGTTGAGGATCTCGATGATCAGGCGTTTCATGTTCGCGTCCTTCACGTCGAGCAGGCGCGATAGTTGCTTGTAATTATAGTGTCGCGTGGGATTCTCGTCGAACACGGCGGAAAGCCGCGCGCGGAGGTCTTTTTTCCCGGTATACGTCCCGGCTTTCTTGTTTTTCTTGGACATGCTATTTTGATTTTTCGGCACGAAAGTAATAAAATTTCATGACCGGCACGGGTAGCGTCGGGAATTTAACCTGCAAGCGTCAGCGGGTTGAAGCGGGAGCCCGGGGGGAGTGGCATGGCGCGTCGCGCGCCCCACGCGCTGGCGGGACGTCCGCGCGAGGCAACGCGACGGGGAGACAGGCGCGCGTACCGGGCGTCCAAGTGGAAACGCGTCTTTTGCAAGCGGGATAGTGAACACCGCGCCGCTCCCGGGGAGGATTTCACGACGATTTTCACCGGGACAACGGGCAATTGTCCCGGGACAATGGACCATTGTCCCGGGACATTGAGCCATTGTCCCGGGACAATGAGCCATTGTCCCGGGACAATGAGCAATTGTCCCGGAACATTGGGCCATTGTCCCGGGACAATGAGCCATTGTCCCGGAACATTGGGCAATTGTCCCGGGACATTGGGCCATTGTTCCGGAACATTGAGCCATTGTTCCGGAACAT
>JAITJA010000167.1 GCA_031279175.1 Odoribacteraceae bacterium | reverse complement strand
CTACTTCGAGTAAGAGTTGTACTACCCTTACCAAGAGTCGCGCTACCCGCGCGGGGAGTAGTATTCGCCTCGCCGCGCCCCGGGCAATCCCCGCCGCGCTCCGGGCAATCCCCGCCGCGCCCCGGGCAATCCCCGCCGCGCCCCGGGCAATCCCCGCCGCGCTCCGGGCAATCCCCGCCGCGCCCCGGGCAATCCCCCCGGCGGACCGTCGGACGCGCCGCCCGGTTCCCCCCGTTACTTCCCTTCCCTCCCGTCGCGGGCGTTAACCTTTCAGATTCCCTTCAAGAGATTGACCATCTCGATGGCCGAGGTCATGGCCTCGAAGCCCTTGTTTCCCGCCTTCGTTCCGGCGCGCTCCACGGCCTGCTCGATAGAGTCAGTCGTCAACACGCCGAAGATCACCGGGACGCCGGTTTGTAGCCCGACGTTAGCGATACCCTTCGTGGTCTCGGCGGCGACCATGTCGAAATGGGGGGTGGCGCCACGGATGACAGCGCCGAGACAAACGATAGCGTCATACCTTCCGCTCTCGGCCATCTTCTTGGCGACGAGCGGCATCTCGAACGCCCCGGGCACGCGCGCCACGGTAACGTTCGCCTCGTTGCCCCCGTGCCTCCGGAACGCGTCGAGCGCCCCGTCGAGGAGCTTGCTGGTGATAAACTCGTTAAAGCGCCCGGCGACAACGCCCACGCGCTGCCCGTCGGCCAATAGTTTTCCTTCAATCACGTTCATGTCATGTTATTTTACTGGTTATCGTTTTCCCCTTTCACGTGCAACAAGTGTCCCATTTTCTTGTACTTCGTGTAGAGGTAGAATTCGTTTTTCTCGTTACACGTCATCTCGATGGGCTCTCGCCCGACGATCTCGATCCCGTATCCCTTGAGGCCTGTAATCTTGAGCGGGTTATTCGTCATCAGGATCATCTCGCGCACGCCCAGGTCGGCGAGGATCTCGGCGCCGATGCCGTACTCCCGCGAGTCGGCCTTGAAACCCAGCGAGAGATTGGCCTCCACCGTGTCCATCCCGCCGTCTTGCAGGCGGTAGGCGCGGAGCTTGTTGATCAACCCTATGCCACGGCCCTCCTGGCGCATGTAGAGGACGACGCCGCGCCCGGCGCGTTCCACGCGGCGCAAGGCCTCCTGTAGCTGGTCGCCGCAATCGCAACGCAACGACCCGAAAGCGTCTCCCGTCAAACATTCCGAGTGCACCCGGCACAATACCGGCTCGTCGCCCGACAGGTCGCCCTTCACGAGGGCCACGTGGTGCTCTCCCGTGACCTTGTTCACGTAGCCGACGGCCCGGAAATTCCCGTACCTCGTGGGCAGCTCCACCTCCGTGACCCGCTCTACCAGCACCTCCGTCGCGCGGCGGTAGTCGATCAGGTCCGCGATCGTGATCATCTTCAGGCCGTGCTTCCTCGCGAGCGCGACGAGGTCTGGCACCCGCGCCATGCTCCCGTCCTCGTTCATCACCTCGCAGATCACCCCTGCGGGATACAAGCCGGCGAGCCGCGCCAGGTCGACGGCCGCCTCCGTGTGCCCGGCCCGGGACAGCACCCCGTGGTCGCGGGCAATCAACGGGAAGACGTGCCCCGGTCGCGTGAAATCCCCCGGCCGGGAATCGAGGTCGACGACCCGGGAGATCGTCCGCGCCCTGTCAAAGGCGGAGACGCCGGTCGAGCATCCCACCGCGTCGATGGAGACGGTGAAGGCCGTCTGCTTGCTGTCGGTGTTCGTCGCGACCATCATGTCTATGTTCAACGCGTCCAGCCGCTCCTTGATGATGGGCATGCAAACCAGGCCCCGCGCTTCCCGCGTCATGAAATTCACCGCGGCAGGGGTTACTTTCTCGGCGGCCATGAGGAGGTCACCCTCGTTCTCGCGCCCCGGGTCGTCCACGACCACGATCATTTTTCCCTCTCGAATGTCGGCAATAGCCTCCTCGATCGTGTTAAATACAAAGTCATTCATAATATACAGTCAAAATCCATTTTCCTTCAAGTAGTCCAGCGTTAACCCGCCGGGAAGCGAGGGGGGAAGGGCCGCGAGACGCTCCACGTAACGCGCGACAAGATCCGTCTCCACGTTCACCAGCGCTCCCCGCTCCTTTCGCGTTAACGTGGTTTCCACCCCCGTTCGCGGGATGATCGACACCCGGAAGGAGTCGCCCTCGACCGAGGCCACCGTCAGGCTGACCCCGTCAATGGCAATCGATCCCCGCTTGATCACGTACCGGAGAATTTCCGCGCCGGCGGTGATCGTCAACCACGTGGCGTTGGCCTCGCGTAACTTGGCCGCTACCCTTCCCGTGCCATCGACGTGCCCGGAGACCAGGTGGCCCCCCAGCCTCCCGCCAACGGGTAGCGCCCGCTCGAGGTTGACCGCGTCGCCGGGACGGGCATGACCGAGCGCGCTCGCTCGCGCGGTCTCCGGCATCACGTCTGCCCGGAATGAAGAGTCGTCAAACGACGTTACCGTCAGGCACACGCCGTCGGTAGCGATGCTGTCCCCGGCGCGTAGCCCCTCCAGGACTACCCGCGCCTGTACCTCCAGGACGATCCCGCCGCCGGAGCGCTCGACGCGCTTGATCGCGCCCGTTTCCTCGATGATTCCCGTGAACATATATCAGTGTTTTAGTTTTCCCCGGATCATGACGTCCGCCCCGGCCCGACCGACCGTCACGTCGACGAGCTCCAGCGCGTCGTCCAGCCGCGCGACGCCAGCGCCTCCCACGGGGCTCGCCGCCCCCGCCCCACCAATAACCCGGGGGGCAATGAAGGCAATCACCTCGTCCACTTGCCGGGCCGCCAGGAAGGAGTAGTTTAACTCGCCCCCGCCCTCCAGCAGCAGGGACGCCACGCCCGCCTCGCCTAACCGACGACACGCGTCGGCGATCTCCACGCGACGACCATCACCAGCACACGCGATGCAAGCGATCCCGGCAGCGCGTAACGCCTCCAGGCGAGGGACGGGGGCGATCGGCGCGTGCACGAGCCATACCGGGGAGCGCCCTGCCGAACGCGCCAGGCGACTGTCAAGCGGCAACCGGGCGAGGCTGTCGATCACGACCCGCGCGGGCTGCCGCGCCCCGGGCAATCGCGCGTCCAGCAACGGGTCGTCGGCCAGTACCGTCCCGATACCCGTCGCGACGGCCATGTTCCGCGCCCGCTCCTCGTGCACGCGCCGCCTTGCTTCCTCGCCGGTGATCCAGCGCGATTCGCCGGCGCGCGTCGCGATCTTCCCGTCCAGCGTCATCGCCGTCTTGAGGGTGACCCAGGGCCTTCGCGTCACGATGTACTTGAGGAAGGCCCGGTTTTGCTCGAGGGCTTCCGCCCTTCCCACCCCCACCTCTACCGCGATTCCCGCGGCGCGCAGTTCCGCGATTCCCCGGCCGGCCACGAGCGGGTTGGGATCCTCGATGGCAATGACGACCCGCGTCACTCCCCGCGCGATGATTTCCCGCGTGCAGGGGGGCGTCTTCCCGTGGTGACAGCAGGGCTCGAGCGTCACGTATAGCGTCGCTCCCGCGGCGTCGTCACACGATCGGAGGGCGTTTACCTCCGCGTGCGCCTCGCCGTGTCGCTCGTGCCATCCCTCGCCGATCACGTTGCCCCGGCGCGCGAGCACGGCCCCCACCATCGGGTTCGGGTGAACGAATCCCTCTCCCCGGGCTGCCAGCTCGAGCGCGCGATGCATGTATGTCAAATCTTCTCTTGTCATCTTGTAAATAAAAAAGCCTCGAACGCGATGATCCGAGGCAGGCAATTAACCGTGAAATGTCTCTTCTTCCATCCGGACTTTGACCGTCGGTCCCGGGATTTCACCGGGTCAATCCCACGCGGGGAGTCGCGGACTATTACCGCCGGTAGGGAATCTCACCCTGCCTCGAAGACCATTCGCCGGCAAATGTATCGTTTTATCGCGACAACACCAAAGGCCCGCGCTCCCCCCGCCCGAACGCGAGGGAAATGTTTAAGCCATTTTTAAGCCAAGTTTAATAACAGCGCCCGGGAGAAATCATCGATCGTTTACTAACATTGCGCGTTCGCTTAAACAGGATAAGACAACTTGAAATAAATCATAAATCAACAACGACATGGCTTTCATTATCGACAAACAAACGCTCGACGATCTAAATATCTTCGGGAAACGAGGAAGAGATTCCATCTATAGCATGTTTAATACCACCCGTACGCGGGGAGGAGCGCGGTTGCTCGAGGAGATGTTCCTCTACCCCCTCTCCGACGAGGAAAAGATCAATAAACGCGGCAGTATCATCCGCTTCTTCCAGGAGAACAAGATGGATTTCCCCTTCCGCGGGGAGCTCTTCGACACGGTCGAGCATTATCTCTCGAATACCGATAACCGCACGCGCCTGGCCGAGGAGGATAATACCCTCCAACGGAAATTAAAAGGCGCGATGGGCGCGGATACCGAGTACGAGCAATTGCACAAGGGCGCGCTCGCTACCATCGAGATCATCCATCGCCTCCGGGATTTTATCGCCGACATGGAGCGAAATGATAACACCGGCCCCTATCGCGCCGAGGTCGAGGAGATGGGACGCCTCGTCAACGATCCCGCCCTCGCGCCTCTCTTCGAGGAGAAGGTCGGCAAGAGACTCCCCTACGCGCGGACGGCCGCCCTCGACGCGCTGCTCCGCTTCAAGACGCGGGAGAAGATACAACACCTGCTCCACTGGATCTATAACCTCGACGTCTATATCGCCGCGGCGCTCGTGGCCACGAAACGCGGCTTCGTCATCGCCCGCGCGCTCCCCGGCGGTAGCAACTCCCTCCGGGTAAAAGGCGTCTACCACCCGCGGGTGAAGGACGCGGTGGCCAACTCCCTGTCGGTGGATCGATCGAATAACGTCATCTTCCTGACGGGGGCGAACATGGCCGGCAAGTCCACCTTCATGAAAACCCTCGGCGTCGCCGTCTTCCTCGCCCACGCGGGGTTCCCCGTGCCGGCAAAAGAGATGGAATTCTCCGTGCTCGAGGGCATGTACACTACCATCAATCTCCCCGATAACCTGAACATGGGGTATAGCCACTTCTACGCCGAGGTGCTGCGCGTCAAGAAGGTCGCCGGGCAGCTCGGGCAATCAAAACACCTGCTCGTCATCTTCGACGAGCTGTTCCGCGGCACCAACGTCAAGGACGCTTACGACGCTACCGTCGCCATCACCGAGGCCTTCTCCGGGAAACGCGATTGCCTCTTCGTCATCTCTACTCACATCATCGAGGCGGGAGAAACCCTCGGCAACACGTGCGACAATATCCACTTCGTCTATTTCCCCACCATCATGGATGGCAACGTGCCGCGCTATACCTATACCCTCGCCGACGGCGTCACCGGGGATCGACACGGCATGATGATTATCAATAACGAGAAGGTGATCGAGATCATCCGCGGCGAGGACAAGACCGCGCCCGCTACCGGGAACGCCCCCTTCCTCGTCGACAAGCAGACGCTCGAGGACCTGAACATGCTCGGGGAATTTCGCCCCAATTCTATCTTTAATCTCTTCAACACGACCCGCACGCGCGGCGGGAAGATGCTCCTCGAGGCCATGTTCAAGCAACCACTGAATGACGCTACCGCCATCAACGACCGGGCGGCAATCATCGCCTATTTCCGCGCGGCGGGCGTGCCGTTCCCCGTCAACAACGAGTTGTTCCTCATCGTCGATCATTACTTCAGCGGCTCCGGCGGCAGTACCCTCCTCGAGGCC
The DNA here is from genome assembly GCA_031279175.1 of Odoribacteraceae bacterium. GTDB lineage: Bacteria > Bacteroidota > Bacteroidia > Bacteroidales > Marinifilaceae > JAIRKS01. The sequence goes on along the minus strand of JAITJA010000167.1, from coordinate 1,500 downwards.
TTTTTCCACTCGAGCCGGCGCGCGTTGCTGCATTATATCGGGGCCGACAAGGAGCACGAGATCACGCGCGCCGGTCTCGTCGCCGCCACGCGTTTCTTGCAGTGCCTGCGCGACTTTACCCGGCAGCTCGCCGCCGGTAATCCCCCCGCCCCCTACCGCGAACGCCTGGAACAGGCCCTGCGACTGTTCGCCGACAAGCGCCTGGGATGGGCGTTTGACGCGCCCGCGGGCAAGAAATGGAGGTGGTTCGATATCGCCCGCCGCGACTTTGCCCTGCGCTCGGCGTGCCGCGAGGTGACGCGGGAGATCATGCAACTCCTGCACGAGTTCGACGCGTATCTATCGATCGCGCGAGCCGCTAACGAGCACGACCTCACCCCCGCCCGGGCTCTCCCCTTCGACGAGCGCGAGAACCGGATCATCACCCGGGAGGTCTATCACCCGCGTATCGAACGGGCCGTGCCCAACACGATCGAGATCACGCGCGACCGGAATGTTATTTTCCTCACCGGGGCGAACATGGCCGGCAAGTCGACGCTCATGAAGTCGTTTAGTATCGCCGTTTATCTCGCGCACATGGGCTTCCCCGTCGCCGCCCGCGAGATGCTTTTCTCCGTGCAGGACGGGCTTTTTACCTCGATCAATGTCGCCGATAACTTGAACATGGGGTATAGCCATTTTTATGCCGAGGTGTTGCGCGTCAAACGCGTCGCCAGGGAGGTGGCCGCCGGGAAAAAGCTGGTGATCGTCTTCGACGAGCTTTTCAAGGGGACGAACGTGAAGGATGCTTATGACGCTACCGTCGCCGTCACCGACGCGTATTCTAATCACCGCGATTGCTCTTTTATTATCTCCACGCATATCATCGAGGCCGGGCACGCGCTGCGCGCCTCCCGGGATAACTTGCAGTTCGTCTTCGTGCCCACGGTCATGAAGGAGGGATTGCCTACCTATCCTTACCGGCTCCAGGAGGGGATCACCGACGACAGGCACGGGATGATTATCATTAATAACGAGCGTATCGTCGAGATTATCAAGGCTGCACCCCGGGGATAAGGGGGGCGGGAATCTGCCGTCCCGCCCCGGGAATCTGCCTCCCCGCCCCGGGAATCCGGGCTGCCGCCCCGGGAATCTGGGCTGCCGCCCCGGGAATCTGCCTCCCCGTCCCGGGAATCTGCCTCCCCGCCCCGGGAATCTGCCTACCCGTCCCGGGAATCTGCCTACCCGTCCCGGGAATCTGCCTCCCCGTCCCGGGAATCTGCCTACCCGCCTCGGGAATCTGCCTACCCGTCCCGGGAATCTATCGTCCCGCCTCGAGGATTTGCCGGCGATCTTCAAGAATCATTCATGAATTTGTCATCACGCGAAAGAACTTTTAAACGAGACGAGAGTGAATCCCGTCGCGAGTGACGCCAACGACCTGTCGCCGCGCCTCGCTTTCCCGTTTGTTATTGATGCTATGGTCCCATGATTACTACTTTTAAAGGTTTAAAACTCCGT
>JAITJA010000164.1 GCA_031279175.1 Odoribacteraceae bacterium | reverse complement strand
ACGGAGTTTTAAACCTTTAAAAGTAGTAATCATGGGACCATAGCATCAATAACAAACGGGAAAGCGAGGCGCGGCGACAGGTCGTTGGCGTCACTCGCGACGGGATTCACTCTCGTCTCTTTTAAAAGTTCTTTCGCGTGATGACAAATTCATGAATGATTCTTGAAGATCGCCGGCAAATCCCCGAGGCGGGACGATAGATTCCCGGGACGGGTAGGCAGATTCCCGAGGCGGGTAGGCAGATTCCCGGGGCGGGTAGGCAGATTCCCGGGACGGGTAGGCAGATTCCCGGGACGGGTAGGCAGATTCCCGGGGCGGCAAGGCAGATTCCCGGGGCGGGGAGGCAGATCCTCGAGGCGCGAGAACAACATCAAGAGACCGTGAACCCCGGAGTAAAAGAGTTCATTAACAAACAAAATAAAACCGTATGCCAAATTCTAGATGGCTTCCAGAAAGCCAGCAAGGATTCAAGGACAAGTTAGACGTGACGATCACGACACTCTTCTCGAAGCGAGAAGCGTTCGGGTTCGGCACGACGACGGACAACGGGAAATGGCTGGACACGGTTTTCAGTCCCGCGGTAACGCGATACGTTTCCGCGTTTAACGACTGGAAAGACGAGAACACCCGTTCCCATATCGAGGTGACCGCGATCCACGAGGCCCGCGAGAAGCTCGAGCCGTTATACCGTCACCTGGCGCGCATTCTCCACGAGAGCCTGTCGGTAGACAACCTTGATCTTGACAAGATGGGCCTCCCGCTTCGCGGGACAGACAAGCCGACCCCGTCTCCTGTAAGCACGACCCCCCCGGACATCCAGATCCGGATCGTGCGCGACGGCGTTCTCGGCGTTGCCTTCTCGAGCGCGGACCCTGCCTCGTCGGCTCGTCCGGCAGGCCAGCACGGCGTTGAGGTATGTTTCGCGATTAGCGACACGCCGATCGTCGAGCATTTCCAGCTGCAGAATTCGCGTTTTGCCACGCGTCCCCCCGTCGAGATCGAGTTCTTCGGGCAAGACCGCGGCAAGCTCGTCTACATCGCCGCCCGCTGGGAAAATAACGTCGGGAAAAAAGGGCCGTTCACGCGGATCTACCAGGTCATGATCCCGTGAGCAGCGCGTCGTCGCGCGGGGATCCTCGCGTGGCGCGCCGCGACAGTAAAAAGAGGAACGTCGCTATCGTTTGCAAGAAAAGTGCTTTTAATTTGCCGGGGGGCCATCGCGCTCCCCGGTATTTTTTTTCCCGGCGGGAGGCGCGCGCGGGAGCGGTTTTAGCGCGAAAGGCGCGTTTATATTGAATTAGGTGGTTGAATCTTTCATTCATAACTTGGAAAGCCTTAATTTTGCCTTCGTTTTGGGGGATCCCCCGTGATGACAACAACTTTAAAAGTAATCGTATAAAATCAAGTTATGGCAAACAACGTACGCGCGAGGCTCTTTAGCGAATTTCCACCTACCCCGGCGGGGGAGTGGAAAGAAAAAGTAATCGCGGACCTGAAAGGAGCGGACTTTGACAAGAAACTCGTTTGGAGAACGAACGAGGGATTCAACGTCCAGCCCATGTACCGGATGGAAGATACCCGGGACATCGAACACCTGAACGCGTTCCCGGGCGAGTTTCCCTACGCGCGAGGGAACAAGAAGGACAACAACGAGTGGTTCGTGCGCCAGGATATCCGCGTCGATAACGCGCCAAGCGCCAACCGGAAAGCCCTGGAGATCCTGAACCGGGGCGTCGACTCGCTGGGCTTCGCGATCGCGTCGGGGAAAGAGTTCTCGAAAGAACAGATGATCGCGCTGCTGGCAGGGATCTGCCTCGATTGCATCGAGGTGAACTTCGTCGTCGGGCGAGACAAGGTGCGCGTGCTACGCCTTTTCCTTGAAGTCCTCGACGAGCAAGGCGTCGACCCGCGCTCGATCCGCGGCGGTATCAATATCGACCCCCTCGGCAAGCTGCTGCTGGAAGGCAAGTGGAATAACCCTCGCCCCCTCGAGCTGGTGAAAGACACGATCGCTGGAAGTAGCGCGATGGAGAATTTCAAGATCGTGGAGGTAAGCGGGCGCGTCTTTAACAACTCCGGGTCGTCCGTCGTGCAGGAGCTTGGCTTCAGCCTCGCCGCCGGTGAGGAATACCTCGACCGGTTGACCGACCTGGGGCTGAAGATCGAGGAGATCACCCCGAGGATGCGCTTCCACTTCGCTACCGGCTCGAAGTATTTCATGGAGATCGCCAAGCTGCGGGCCGCCCGCCTTCTCTGGGCGCGTATCGTGAAGGCCCGCGAGCCGGCTAACGACGCGTGTTGCCGGATGAATATCCACGCGGAGACCTCCAGGTGGAACAAGACCCTCTACGACCCGAACGTGAACATGTTGCGCACGCAGACCGAGGCCATGTCCGCTGTACTCGGCGGCGTCGACTCGTTTACCGTGCTGCCATACGACTATACCCACGAGCGCTGCCCGTCGGAACTGGCCGAGCGCGTGGCGCGTAACCAGCAGCTGCTGCTAAAAGAAGAGTCGCACTTCGGGAAGATCGTCGATCCCGCCGGCGGGGCCTATTATATCGAGGAGCTTACCCGCCTCATCGCCGACGCGGCATGGAAACTCTTCCTCGACACGCAAGACCGCGGGGGATTCGTGAAGGCCCTGGAAGAGGGGTTCGTGCAGGCTACCGTGAACGCGACCGCGCGGAAACGGGACATGGATATCGTGAACCGGAAGGAGAATTTTCTCGGGACAAACCAGTTCCCGAACTTTAACGAGACGATCAACGAGTCGCCAGACGCCCGCGTGCTGGCGCCAGAGGATGCTACCGCGCCGGACGCCGTCATCGAGACCTTGAAGCCGTACCGCGGGACGCAGCCCTTCGAGGCCGCGCGCCTGAAAACGGATCTCCACGCGAGGAAGGCGGGCCGCCGACCGGTGGTCTACATGTTCCCGGTGGGTAGCCTGTCCATGCGCAAGGCGCGGGCGCAATTCGCTTGTAATTTCTTCGCGTGCGCCGGCTTCCAGGTGATCGATAATAACGGCTTCAAAACCGTCGGGGAAGGGACGAAAGCTTGCGAGGAGAATAAAGCCGATATCGTGGTGATATGTAGCTCGGACGAGGAGTACGAGACCCTCGCGCCGGAGATTAATGCCGCGCTGGAAGGAAAGGCAATCGTCGTGGTCGCCGGTAACCCGGAATGTCGGCCGCGACTGGAGGAACAGGGGATCACGCGCTTTATACACGTGCGAAGTAACCTCCTCGAGGAGTTAAAGAAATATCAAACAGAACTGGGAATAGCATAAAGAATCATGAAACCTGACTTCAAGAAGATCGTCGTCCCGGTAACGACAACAAAAAACGCCGCGGAATGGGAACAAGAGAACGGGATCGCCAAGAACTGGATGACTCCCGAGTTGATACCGGTCAAGCCCGTCTACACGCTCGCCGATCTCGAGGGGATGGAGCACCTCGATTACGTGGCCGGTATCCCACCGTATCTCCGCGGGCCCTACACCGGTATGTACCCGATGCGCCCCTGGACCATCCGCCAGTATGCCGGCTTCTCTACCGCGGAGGAGTCGAACGCGTTCTACCGCCGCAATCTCGCCGCCGGGCAAAAGGGGCTCTCCGTGGCCTTCGACCTGGCAACCCACCGCGGCTATGACTCCGATCACCCCCGCGTGATCGGTGACGTGGGGAAGGCCGGCGTGGCCGTCGACTCGATCCTCGACATGAAGATCCTCTTCGACCAGATCCCCCTCGACAAGATGTCCGTCTCGATGACCATGAACGGGGCCGTGCTGCCCGTGCTCGCCTTCTATATCGTCGCCGGGCTGGAACAAGGCGCCTCCCTCGACCAGCTCTCCGGGACAATCCAAAATGATATCCTCAAGGAGTTCATGGTGCGGAATACTTATATCTACCCGCCCGGGTTCTCCATGAAGATTATCGCCGATATCTTCGAGTATACCTCCCGCCACATGCCGAAGTTTAACTCGATCTCGATCTCCGGGTATCACATGCAGGAAGCAGGGGCTACCGCCGATATCGAGCTGGCATACACGCTGGCCGATGGCCTCGAGTATCTCCGCGCGGGGGTCAACGCCGGGATGGATATCGACGCTTTCGCCCCGCGGCTCTCCTTCTTCTGGGCCATCGGGATGAATCATTTCATGGAGATCGCCAAGATGCGCGCCGGGAGGTTGCTGTGGGCGAAGATCGTCAAGCAGTTTAACCCGAAGAACCCGAAGTCGCTCGCGCTGCGTACCCACAGCCAGACCTCCGGGTGGTCGCTTACCGAGCAGGACCCGTTCAATAATGTCGGGCGCACCTGCATCGAGGCCATGGGCGCGGCGCTCGGGCACACGCAAAGCCTCCATACCAACGCCCTCGACGAGGCAATCGCGCTGCCTACCGACTTCTCCGCCCGCATCGCCCGCAACACGCAGATATATATCCAGGACGAGACGACTATCGATTACGCCATCGATCCCTGGGGCGGCTCTTATTACGTGGAGAGCCTCACGCGCGACCTGGTCGAGAAGGCCTGGGCGCATATCCAGGAGGTCGAGACCCTGGGCGGGATGGCAAAGGCGATCGAGTCCGGGATACCCAAGTTGCGCATCGAGGAGGCCGCCGCGCGTACCCAGGCCCGCATCGATAGCGGCGCGCAGGTCATCGTCGGCACGAACAAGTATCGCCTCGAGAAGGAAGACCCGATCGATATCCTCGAGGTCGATAATACCGCCGTCCGCGAGGCGCAGGTGCGACGGCTACAAGAACTAAAGGCTAACCGCGATACCGCCCGCGTCGAGAAGGCGCTGGAGGCCATCACCCGGTGCGCGGAGACCGGGGAAGGGAATCTCCTGGAACTGGCCGTGGACGCTGCCCGCGAGAGGGCCTCCCTGGGGGAGATCTCTCTCGCCTGTGAAAAGATTTGTGGACGTTATAAAGCTGTTATCAGAACCGTGAGCGGAGTGTATTCTAACGTGGCCGGCGAAGACGCGGATTTCAAAAAGGCCAAGGAGTTAACCGATCGTTTCGCCGAGCTGACGGGACGAAGACCGCGTATCATGATCGCTAAAATGGGACAGGACGGGCACGACCGCGGCGCCAAGGTGGTCGCTACCGGTTACGCAGACCTCGGGTTCGACGTGGACATGGGGCCGCTGTTCCAGACGCCGGAGGAGACCGCCCGGCAAGCCGTGGAGAATGACGTGCACGTCGTCGGGGTCTCGTCGCTGGCCGCCGGGCACAAGACGCTCGTCCCCGCCGTCGTCGCCGAGCTGAAGAAACTCGGGCGAGAGGATATCCTCGTCTACGTGGGAGGGGTCATCCCGCACCAGGATTACCAGTTCCTGTTCGACGCGGGAGCTATCGCCGTCTTCGGCCCGGGAACAAAAGTGCCACAAAGCGCTATACAGGTGCTGGAGATCCTTATCCAGCTGGCCCGGAAACAATAATAACAGGCGCCGCGCTTCCCGCGCGGCGCTTTTTTTTATCCCCCCCCCCGTTCAACCAGGGGCGACGTTTTTACTATATAACTGTTGTCGCGCGGGGAGTGCCCCCCCGGCAACAAGAGAAAGCGTTACCTTCGCGTCATGCAAGAGCGAGTTCAACAAGGAATATACGTGCACGTGCCATTCTGCCGCGGCAAGTGCGACTACTGCGGGTTCTACTCCGTGGCCTCCCCGGCGTGGAAGGGGCTATACCTCGAGGCATTAGAACGGGAGATCCGCGAACGCGCCCCCGGCTTCCCGTCGCGTCGCGCCGGCACGTTATATCTCGGTGGCGGCACACCCTCGTTGCTCGCGCCGGCAGAACTGGGACGCGTCGTCGAGGCGCTGGAGCGAGAATTGGAGTTCGACGCGACGGCAGAACGTACCCTCGAGGCCAACCCGGAGGACGTCTCGCGGGAGAATCTCGCGGCATGGCGGTCACTGGGCTTTAACCGGCTAAGCATCGGCGCGCAATCCTTCTCGGATGATATCCTGCGGCTCGTCGGCCGTCGTCACCCCGCGCGACAGGCGATTGACGCGGTGTTCGCCGCCGCCTCCGCCGGGTTCGAGAACGTGAGCGTCGACCTGATCGTCGGGCTCCCCGGGCAGGGCGACAAGGAGATCCGCCGCGACGTCGAGATCCTCGCCGGGCTCCCCGCGTGCCACGCGTCGGTATACCTGCTGAGCGTCGACGCGGGGTCGATCCTCGAGGCGCGGGCGCGGAAAGGCGAGCTGTCGCTCCCGGACGACGACGCGCAGGCAACGCGCTTCGCGCGGGTAAGCGAGTGGTTGTCCGCCGCCGGTTTCGAGCACTACGAGATCTCCAACTTCGCGCGCGACGGGCGGTATGCCCGGCACAATACCGCCTACTGGCAACGGGGACTTTACGCCGGGTTCGGTCCGGCGGCGCACTCGTTCGACGGGCAGTCGCGACGATGGAACATCGCTCACGTGAAGCGTTACGCGAGCGCCGCGTTGTCGGGCGCACCCTGCTTCGAGGAAGAGGTGCTCTCTGCCGCCGACCGCTATAACGAGTACGCGATGACCTCCTTGCGCGTGACGTGGGGCGCGTCCCTCCGCGTCTTGCAGGAGGAGTTCCCTCTCTTCTTCGCGCGTACCCGCCCTGCCTGGGAGCGCCTCCTCTCCGCCCGCCTCCTCCTGGAAGATAAC
>JAITJA010000087.1 GCA_031279175.1 Odoribacteraceae bacterium | reverse complement strand
AGGAGCAAGGTGATCAAGGTGAGCGAAAAGAAAGCGATCGCCTACCACGAGGCCGGGCACGCCACGGTGTCGTGGCTGCTGGAGCACGCGCATCCCCTGCTGAAGGTCACGATCGTCCCCCGCGGGAAGGCGCTGGGGGCCGCGTGGTACTTGCCCCGCGAACGGCAGATCACTACCCGGGAGCAGTTGCTCGACGACATGTGCTCCGTGCTGGGCGGCCGGGCGGCCGAGGAGCTTGTCTTCGGGCAAGTCTCTACCGGCGACCAGAACGACCTGGAGAAGGCTACCAGGCAGGCGTACGCCATGGTTTCGATCTTCGGGATGAGCGAGAAAGTCGGGATGTTGAGCTATTACGACTCTACCGGGCAGGGCGATTTTCACTTCGTCAAGCCCTATTCCGAGAAGACCGCGGAGCTGATCGACGAGGAGGCGAAAGCGCTGGTCACGTCTGCATACGCGCGGGCCAAGAAGATCCTCGGCGAGCACCAGGAACAACACCGGCAAGTGGCCGAGTTGCTGATCGAACGCGAGGTGATCTTTAGCGACGACCTCGAGAATATCCTCGGCAAACGCCCCTGGTCGGACGAAGAAGACGCGCCAGGAAAGGAAGAAAACGCGCCACCGGTAGCGCCGGAAGGAGATCAATCATAAACCTTGAATATATGGAAAACTGGACCAGTGTATTTACAACTACCGTGGAGTACATCGCCGAAGAGGTCAAAAGCCTGTTGGAAGCGGCGAATATCCCGGCCGTGATTCTTAGCCACAAGGACTCCGCCTACGTGATGCTGGGGGAGATCAACGTGATGGTTAACAAGGACGACGCGGAACGAGCCGCGCGCGTCATCGCCGAGAACAGGAGTGAGTAACTTCTGGAAAAGAGTCCTCAGTGGAGGAATATTCGTCGCCGCGGTAGTGGCGACGATTTTCGCGTCCCCCCCTTGCTTCTACGCGCTCTTCCTCTTCTTCATCGTCGTCGGGATAGCCGAGCACGGGCAAATGGCGCGACGCATCGACGCGCGCGTCAACATCCCCCTGTGCGCCTCGTGCGGCGCGCTCCTGTTCACGGCGGGTTTCCTGCACAACCACGGCGGCGAGCGGTACGTTAATCTCTACCTGCTGCTGCTGCTGCTGCTCTCCCTGCTCCCCGTCGTCGAACTATACCGGAAGCAGGGGAGCGGCTTTCGTAACATCGCCTTCTCCTTCCACGCCCTTTTCTACATCGCCCTCCCCTTCACCCTGCTGACCTACATCCCTTACCGGGTCACGGGCGAGTGGACGCCCTCCATCGTCTTCCTTCCCTTCCTGCTGGTGTGGGTCAACGACACCTTCGCCTACCTCTCCGGCGTTTGCCTCGGCAGGCACAAGCTATTTCCCCGCGTCTCCCCCAACAAATCGTGGGAAGGATTTGCCGGCGGGAGCATCGCCACGCTCGCTACCGGCGCGTGGGTCGCCCCGCTCGTCGAGGGGCTGACGCGAACGGATACCGTCATCATCTCCTGCCTCGTCGTCATTTTTGCCGTTTACGGCGACCTGATCGAGTCCCTCTTCAAGCGGGACGTCAACGTCAAGGACTCCGGCAACCTCCTCCCGGGACACGGTGGCATCCTCGATCGCCTCGACGCCCTCCTCTTCACCATCCCCGCCATTTTTGTGTATCTGGAATGGAAGTACTAAATTTGCCCGTCACGCGTCGCGTGGCCGTGGACATTGTTAAAAACGCATCTCAATGAAAATACATCAAGCGGGCTACCCCCTGTTGGCAAAAGCACTGGCGACATACGCGTGCGCGAACACCCTGGTATTCTTTTTCCTTCCCGTCGCGTTGCTCCCCGCGTTAGTGGTGACAAGCCTTCTCCTCCTGTTCATGATCAACTTCTTTCGCTCTCCCCGCCGGGAGGTCGCTGTCGACGACGACGCGATACTCTCGGCCGCCGACGGGCGCGTCGTCGCGATCGAGGAGACCTTCGAGGCGGAGTACCTGAAACGCCGTTGCCTGCAAGTATCCGTCTTCATGAACGTGTACAACGTCCACGCCAACTGGTTTCCCGTCAACGGGACCGTCACCTATGTCAAGCATCATCCCGGGAGACACCTGGCCGCCTACCTGCCGAAATCTTCCTCGGCTAACGAGCGGGCCACCATCGCCATCCGTACCCCGGCAGGCGAGGAGATCGCCGCGCGGCAAATCGCCGGGGCACTGGCGCGACGTATCGTCACCTATGCCGTCGCGGGGGAAGAGGCGCGGCAAGACCGGCACGCCGGCTTCATCAAGTTCGGCTCGCGGGTAGACCTTTTCCTCCCGCTGGACGTCGAGATACGCGTCCGCGTCGGGCAGAAAGTGACCGCCGCGCGCACGATCATCGGGACTTTCAAGAAACAATAACCCTTAAACACCATGTCAGTAGAATCAAGAGTCAAGCGGGTCACCACCCACGTGTTGTCGGAAATGAAACTCAAGGGCGAGAAGATTAGCGTCCTGACCGCCTACGATTATTCCATGGCCAAGATCATTGACCACGCCGGGATCGACGTCGTTCTCGTCGGGGACTCCGCGTCCAACGTCATGGCCGGTAACTCGACCACCCTCCCCATTACCCTCGACCAGATGATTTACCACGCCGCCTCCGTCGTCAAGGGCGTGCAGCGGGCGCTGGTCGTCGTCGACCTCCCCTTCGGTAGCTACCAGGGAGACAGCAAGGAGGCCCTCTCGTCGGCCATCCGCATCATGAAAGAAACCAGTGCCGACGCGGTCAAGATGGAGGGAGGCGTCGAGATCATCGAGTCCGTCGCCCGCGTCCTCTCCGCCGGCATCCCCGTCATGGGCCACCTCGGCCTCACGCCGCAAAGCATCCACAAGTTCGGCACTTACGCCGTCCGCGCCAGGCAACAAGAGGAGGTCGACAAGCTCCTCTCGGACGCCGCCTTGCTCGAGAAGACAGGCTGCTTCGCCATCGTGCTGGAGAAAATACCGGCAGCTGTCGGGACGCTGGTGGCGCGGCAACTCTCGATCCCCCTCATAGGCATCGGCGCGGGAGGGGGCGTCGACGGGCAAGTGCTCGTGATCCACGACATGCTCGGTATCAACCAGGAGTTCTCTCCCCGCTTCCTCCGCCGCTACCACGACCTCTTTTCCGAGATCAGCGGCGCCGTCAATCGCTACATCCAGGACGTGAAAAACGGGAGCTTCCCCGACGAACGCGAACAATATTAAAACATGGATATACTCTACGAAGACAATCACCTCATCGCGGTGAACAAGCGCGTGTCGGACATCGTTCAGGCCGACAAAACGGGCGATATACCTCTCGGCGAACGCGTCAAGGCGTATATCAAGAAAAAATACGACAAGCCGGGGGAGGTCTTCCTCGGGATTCCTCACCGCATCGACCGACCCGCGAGCGGGGTGGTGCTCTTCGCCCGCACCGGCAAGGCGCTCGAGCGCCTCAACAAGATGTTTCAGGCGCGAGATCACGAGATCACGAAAATATACTGGGCCGTCGTCGGGAACTTGCCGGAGGCGGAGGAGGGCACGCTCGTGCATTATCTCGCGCGCGACGAGGAAAAGAACAAGTCGCGCGCTTACTCGCGACCGAAGGGCGGGGCGAAGGAGGCCATCCTCGATTACAAGATCATTAATCACGGGCAACGGTATTACTTGCTCGAGATCAAGTTGCATACCGGGAGACACCACCAGATCCGTTGCCAGCTGGCCAAGATCGGTTGTCCCGTCAAGGGCGACCTGAAGTATGGATTCCCACGGTCGAACGAGGGGGGGGGCATACACCTGCACGCCCGAGAGCTCTCTTTTATACACCCGGTCAAGCAAGAACCCGTCACCATCACGGCCGTCCCGCCGCTCGAGGACAATCTCTGGAAATTCTTCTACAAGAACATGTAACTCGCGACTTCCGCGCGGTAACGCGCGACTATTCTCTCTCCGCGCGCGGCGATTGTCCTCGCGCGGGGGGTGATGGCGCGTCCGCGGGTAGTGGTGGCGCGTCCGCTGGTAATGTTGCCCGTTACCGGTACTCCCCCCCGTCACGCGTCCCGGCAAGATCATGCTAACGGCTTGATTCCCTCGTGAATTTGCACGAGAAGACTGCGGATTCTTTCGGGGGATTCGCGGGTACCTTCGCGATAATCGCGGGTTCCATCGCGATAACCGGCGATCTCCGCGCCTCTGTTTACCATACCGTTGCTTCTATTCACGCGCGCGTTCAAGGCGTCGACCTTACCGCCAGTTTACACGCGAGCATCACTGGTCTCTTCGATTTCTTATCCCGACCTCCCGGTTTTCTACTCCAAATCCCCGGAACAATGGCCCAATGTTCCAGGACAATGGTTCAATGTTCCGGAACAATGGTTCAATGTTCCGGAACAATGGTTCAATGTTCCGGAACAATGGTTCAAT